>VFKJ01000680.1 GCA_009885595.1 Myxococcales bacterium
CGGCAGGCGCTCCCGCTCGGCCTTCTCCTGCGCGGTGAGCGAGGCCATCAACTCCTCGCGGTCTTCGAGCACCAGCACCCGCCACGGCACGCCGATCTGCGGCGCGGCGAGGCCGACTCCGGGAGCAGCGCGCATCATCGCCACCATCTTCGTGATCAACGCCTGGAACTCCGGCGTGCCGATGCGCTCTGGCGGCACGTCCTGCGCGGGTGACCGGAGCACCGGGTCTCCGGTCTGGACGATCGGGTTGTCTTCCATCACTTTTCCTCCGGGGACGTTCTTCACGCAGCCCCCCAACAGGGCTGCCAGCGCGAGCGCGGTCGAGAGCTTCATGGGCGTACACTAAGGCGCGTGTCCAAGGCCTTCACCAGTGAAGAGACCCCCGACGAGCCGGTGCTGGGCCGGCCCGTGCAGCGCGCCGCCCGGGGCCAGGAGCGCCCGATGACGCCGGAGGGGTACAAGGCCCTGGTGGCCGAGCGCGCGCGGCTTCTGGGCGGGCGCACCCACGAAGAGAAACACAAGCTCGCCGTGGTGGCCGCGACGCTCGAGAGCGTGCGGGTGGTGGAGCCTCCCCCGAAGGACGGCACCGTGCGCTTCGGCAGCACCGTGCACCTCGCCTGGGACGACGGCCGCGCGCAGGTGGTCCGGCTGGTCGGCGTCGACGAGGCGGGCGGCCAGAACATCAGCGTCGAATCGCCCCTGGCCCGCACGCTCCTCGAGCTCGAGGAGGGCGACGAGTTCGAGTTCAGGCGCCCCGGGAGCGCAGCCGTCCCAGCGCAGCTGGGCCAAGCAGCGGAAGCGAAGCGTACGATGCGCCGAGGCGGAGTGACCCAGACACCCGGGGTGGCCAGCGCACGGTTGGTTCGGGTGGAGTGAGGGTCTAAGGTTTGCCCCCACGATGTCTTCCGCGAAGCGCCCCCGCTCGAAGTCGCAGACCGACGCGCTGCTGCCGCTGCTGACGCCCAAGCTGCCCCAGACCATGGACCGCCGCACCAACACCGGCGAGGCGATGGTGAAGCTGTTCGATCGCATCAAGCAGGGTGAGAGCGAGCGCCGGAACTTCCGCGATCGGCGCGCCACCCCCCGGGTCAACGTCGGCCTCGCCCTGGAAGCCGGGGGCGGCGAAGGCGAAGAGACGATGCGGCTGGTCACCAACGATCTCTCCACCTTCGGGCTCTCCATCAGCGGCGGCCCCACGCCGAAGAAGGGCACCCGGCTCACCTTGAAGCTGTTTCTCCCCGACGAGCCCACCACCCCGCTGGAGCTCGAGGCCGAGGTCCTGGGGCCGCTGGGAAAAGAGGGCGGGGTGCGCATGAAGTTCCTCAAGCCGGATCTCGAGGCCGTCAGGCGCATTCACAAGCTGGTGAAGTGAGCCTTCAGGTACTGTCGGAGCGCCCATGTCCTTCGAACGCCGCCAGGCTCTGCGCGCCAATGTCGTCATCGCCGTCGAGGTGCGTGACTCCCGCGGCTTCTCGCTGCACTCCACCCGCGACCTCTCGAGCGGCGGCGTCTACTTCGATCGCGCCATCCCTCACTCCGTGGGCGCGCGGGTGCAGCTCGCCTTCACCCTGCCCGGAGAGACCAGGGCCATTCGCTGCGACGGCGAAGTGGTGAACGTGCCCGACAAGCGGGGCTACGGCATGGGCATTCGCTTCCTCGACCTCTCGCCCGGCGACGCGACGCTGATCGAGAGCTTCGCCAGGGAAGCCACGGAGGGCACATGAGGGTCGGCGTGCTGGCGGCCGTGGTGCTCTCGGGCTGCATCGCCACGCGCGATCGCGGCGCGGCGGACTGGTCTTCGCGGGCGGCCACCTACAAGGCGCCCGAGGTGCAGCGCTGCGCGAAGTTCAAGCCGGGCGGTGCGCCGGCCACGCAGTGCGCCGAAGCGAAGTACCTGGGCGAGCTCTACGTGCGCAGGCTCTCCAGCGGCGATGAGGTCTGCCTCGAGGGCGGCTTCGGAGACGCCCCCACCACCGCCTGCCAGGCGCGCGCCGCCGTGGTGGACACCGCCACCAACCGGGTGCTGCTGGAGATCCGCCAGGCGCGCCCGGAGTCGAAGTGGTTCAGCCACGAGCAGACGCAGTTCTGGTTCGAAGAGGGCGCCCTCGTCGATCTCTACGTCGCCGAACACGGGTACTGACCTCCCGGGTAGGATGGAACTTTTCGCGCGCGTCGCGACATACTGATCCGCATGGGCTTCTTCGATCCGCTGTTCGAGCAGGTGAAGGTGGTCAGGCAGTTCACCCCCTCGAAGCTGAAGAAAATGGGCAACACCCAGCTGTCCGAGTTGATCGAGAAGGAAGCGGTGCGCGCGCGCGCGACGGTGGAAGAGCTGCAGAAGCGCTACCCCACCGCGGGCCCGCGGGAGCTGAGCCAGCGCCTGATCGACTCGAAGAAGAACGTGGCCTCGATGATCGGCGGCATCACCGGCGTGTTCGGCGCGGTGACGGTGCCCGTCGATCTCGTCGGCATGGTGTACCTGCAGCTGTCCCTGCTCACCGAGGTGGCCACCGTGTTCAAGCTCTCGCTCAAGAGTGAGCGCGAGCGTCAGGAGCTGATCGATCTGTTGGGCTATTCGAACGGCATCGGGCCGCTGCAGCGCTCGGGCCCGAAGGTGGTGGGCAGCGTGGCGGCGCTGCTGCTGGCCCGGGGTGGGCTCAAGACGCTCTCGCGCGCGATGCCGTTGGTGGCGGCGCCCATCTCGGCGTACCTGAACAACCAGCACATTCAGCAGGTCGGCGAGTCGGCCGTGCGGCACTACGACGGCTGGGTGCACGCCCACGAGAAGTCGCAGAAGGCCGCGGGCTCGAGCTGAAAAGAACCAGAAGGACGAAGCCGGAAGACACGGGCAGGCCTTCCGGCTCGAGCTGGGCGAGCCGACTTCGACTCGACGATCGCCGGCGCAGCGGTTCCAGTTGCACCTCGAGGCCCTTGCCGTCGTCGCGCTAGAGTTCGTTCATGACCGCACGCGCGCTTGGGGGTTTGTTGGCTGTTCTCCTCATCGGGGGCTCGGCGTGGGGCAAGCCGCCCAGGAAGAAGTCGGGCTGCGCCGGTGGCGACGTCGAGGCCTGCTTCACGGAAGGAATGAAGGCGTTCAAGGCGGACGATCATCCTCTCGCGCTGAAGCTCCTCGACCAGTCGTGCAGCGGCGGACACCTCAGAGCATGCGGTCCGTTCGGGGTCATGCATGCCGAGGGTCGCGGCGTGCCGGTGAATCTCACGAAGGCGTACGAGCTCTTCGCGAGCGCCTGCAAAGCAAGAAGCCCAGGCGGGTGCGTCTACGAGGGGCGTGCGCTGCTCAACGGGGCCGGCGTGAAGCAGGACCGCGCGCTCGGGTTGAAGCAAATGCAAACAGGTTGCGAGTTGGGTGAGGGCGAGGGGTGCTACCTGCTCGGAACGGTCTACGACTACGGCGAGCTCGGCGTCGAGGTCGACTTCGCGAAGGCAGCGACCTGGTACCAGAAGGCGATCGACGCGAAAGTCGTCACCGGTTTCTTCGGGCTCGGCACCCTGTATCTCGAGGGACGCGGCGTCGAGGTGAACTACGAGCTGGCGCTCGAGCTGCTCGACCGCGGGTGTCGAAACGGCGAGGTCAGGAGCTGCAACAACCTCGCCTCGATGCACCTGAAGGGTCTTGGCACGGAGAAGGCTCCGTCGAAGGCAATCGAGCTCTACGAGCGCGCTTGCAAAGCGAAGGAACCCGTTGGCTGTCAGAACTTCGCGCTGCTGTTGGCCGCGGGGAAGGGACGTCCAGGCGACAAGAAAGCGGCGCAGAAGTACTTCCGCTTCGCGTGCGACAAGGGTCTGCAGATGTCGTGTGACGAACTGAAGCAGTGATGCAGACGCAAGAGCGCCGAAGAGATACTTGGGGCGGTCTCGGTCGTGGTCTTCCCCTTTCCTGTAGGGGACTGACCTCCCAGACGGCAACCTTCTCAACCGACGCTGTCCTTCAACGCGTCGCTTTGATCATGAACGCGGAGAAGCCGCTCGTGCTGACCTGGCGCATGCCCGCGAGCCAGTGCGTATTCCCGTCCAGCGCCCACACGCCGTTGGCCGTGAAGTCGACCGGGTCGGGCAGGCGCGTGAAGGTGGTGCCCGAGAGCAGCAGCCGGGTGTTCGGCGGTCCTCCCACGAACAGCACTTCGGCGTTCGGGAGCGGCCAGGCGTCGAACAGCCCGCTGCCGCCGTTCGTCGGCTCGTAGACCGCCTTCCACGAGAGATCGGGCCTGCGCTGCGCGATGCGGGAATTGGTGCCCATCGCGAACACGCGCCCCTCGCTCTCGACGAAGCGATTCCACACCAGCGGCGCCAGGGTGAAGGCGGGGCGGGCGACCGCTTCCAGGCTGAGCGCGCCGGCGCCGTCGCGTCGCCACAACGAAGGCCCGCCGAGCAACAGCGTGCCGTCGGCGAGCACATGGCAGGACTCGAGCGAGGCGGGGGCGGGTGTGAGCGGCAATTCAGTCCACGCGTTGTTGGCGTACTCGAACAACACGCCGCGGCCCGCGACCGTGTCGGTGCCCACCGCGAAGAGCTGCGTGCCGCGCGTGCAGAGCCCCTTCATGCGCTTGCCCGTTCGCACCGGGCCATCGAAGGCGTTGGCCACGTTGCAGTTCGCCGCGCAGGTGAGCAGCCGCTCAGGCCCCGCGACAGCCACCAGCCCCGCGGAGGTCACCGCGAGATCTTCGAACACGAGGCTCGAGTCGAGCGTGTCGTCGTAGACCAGCGTCCAGGTCGCGTTGCCGTCGAAGAACCACACGTCGCCGAAAGGACCGGTGAGCCAGACGTGCGTCGCGTCGAGGCCTCGGACCGCGTTGTAATAGTAGGGGCGCTGTCCCGGAGGGACCTGATCAGTCAGCGTCCACGCGCCCGCGAGGCCCGCCGCTGAGCCGTAGTTCGGAAGCGGATCAGTCGAGCCGCCGCCGCCACCCGTCACCGCACCACCGCCTGTGCCGCCGCCCGTCGCTGCGCCACCTCCACCGGTTCCCCCGCCAGTCAGTGCACCGCCGCCACCACCGACTCCGCCTCCGGTGACTGCTCCGCCTCCGCCTGTTGCTGCCCCACCTCCACCGCCTGATCCCGCATCCGTTTTGGGAGGCGTGAGCGGACCGCATGCCGCCAGCAGAAGCAGCGCGATGAGGCCCCCTCGACTTCGCTCGGGGTGAACGGAGGGGTCCCGAACCTCTCGGGATGAACGGGAGGGCCTCGAGTTCTCGATGGGATCGACCACGCTCAACCTCTGCAATCTGGAAGGACCTCGGCCATCGCTTCGTTCTTCTTCCGCTCATCGCTCCCCGGCGCGCCCCACACCGCGTCCACCGCAGCCGCCGCTTCGTGCTGCGCGAGGAACTCGGCGGCGAGGTGCCGCAGGTACGGGTTGTCGGACGCGAGCGCCTTCTTCTGCGGCGCCCACAGCTGCTCCGCTCCCACCGCGCGCATGCGCTCTTCGCGCCAGTCGAACGACTCCACCAGGGCGGCCTTGAGCTGCTCGTAGCCGCGGGTCGTCTCCAGCCCGAGCCCCATGGTCGCGAGCGGAATCAGCTTCACCCGCGGCGGCTGGCCGGCGAGGAACACCAGCAGCTTCACGCTCAAGTGGTGATCAGTCCGGCGCAGGCAGCTGCGCAGCACGTCGAAGGGCAGCAGCTCGACGCGCTCGGGCGCTTCCATCGGCACCCGGGTGGCGAGCAGCGCCTTCACCTTCGGCGGTTGTCCGAGCGCGCGCTTCCACCGGGCGTCGACGCGATCGGTGGTGATCAGCGGCAGCTCGAGCTCGAGCAGCGCGGTGGCGTCAGTCGTCGAGCGATAGAGCGCCGAGGGGACGGGCTGGGCGAGCGCGGTGAGCAGCACCAGGGAGAGCACGGGGCAATCATGCCATCCCGAAGGTCAGGAACGGCCCCCTTCCGCTGCGGGACAAAGCGGCTACGCTCCGCGGCCATGGTGAAGGAAAACACGCACGTCGGCTCGCCCCCGGACGAGGACGAAGAGCTTCGCCCCGCGGGTCCCCGGCCCTCGATGCCCGTGACCACGGGCATTCCCCAGCGACGCGGCACCGGCCAGGTGTCGTCGGGCTTCGGTGGTCCCCCCGGCCGTCCCCAGTCGGGCTCGGGCTCGGTCGCCGCCGGCCGCGCGCTCTCCCCGGCGGGCTCGCGCCCCGCCTCCCAGCAGTCGCGCCCGCAGCAGCCTCCCGGGGGCCCCCGCGCGCCCGCCGGCCGGTTCTTCCCGCCGCAGCCGCGCTCGCTCCAGGAAGCCGGCATCTCCCAGACGATGGGCGAGGAGCTGGTGCTCAAGGCGCTCTTCTTCGCAGGCGAGCTCCGCGGCGCCGACATCTGCAATCGCATCAAGCTGCCGCAGCTGATCGTCGACGAGATCATCGAGGGCCTGCGCAAGCAGAAGTTCGTCGACCTGAAGGGCGGCGCCGGCCTGGGCGTGGGCAAGTCGTCGATGATCTACACCCTCACCACGTTCGCCACCGACGTGCTGCGGCAGATCCTCGATCGCAACCGCTACAACGGCCCCGCGCCGGTGCGGCTGGAAGACTGGTTCGAGGCGGTGGCCGCGCAGACCGTTCGCGGCATGCGCATCACCAAAGACAAGATGAAGGAGAAGTTCGGCAACCAGCTGGTGGTGAAGGACACCGTCTTCGACGGCCTGGGCCCCGCGATGAACTCGGGCAAGGCGATCTTCTTCTACGGCCCTCCCGGCAACGGCAAGACCGCGCTCTGCCAGGCGCTCGTCAATTGTTACGAGGGCGACATCTGGGTGCCGCACGCCCTGCTGGTCGATGACTTCATCATCCGCGTGTACGACGCCAACCTGCACATTCCCCTGCCCGAAGATCAGAACGCGCCCGCCAACGATCAACGCTGGGTGCGCTGCCGCCGCCCGCTGGTGGTCGTCGGTGGTGAGCTGACGCTGCAGACGCTCGACCTCATCTACTCGCCCGACGTGAAGTTCTACGAGGCGCCGTTCCAGCTCAAGGCTACCAACGGCATGCTGCTGATCGACGACTTCGGCCGCCAGCGCGTCAGCCCCAAGGATCTCCTCAACCGGTGGATCGTTCCGCTGGAGAGCGAGATCGACTTCCTCACCCTGCACACCGGCAAGAAGCTGCAGATCCCCTTCGACGTGTTCGTGGCCTTCTCCACCAACCTCGATCCCGCCGACCTGGTCGATGACGCCTTCCTGCGCCGCGTTCGCTACAAGCTCGCCGTGCAGCCCCCCGATGAGCAGCAGTTCCACGACATCTGGGCGACCGTCTGCAACAAGATGCGGGTGGCCTACGACGGCGACGCCATCGAGTGGCTGGTCGACACCCACTACCGGCCCAACAAGCGCTCGTTCGCCGCCTGTCAGCCCCGCGACCTCCTCGGGCAGGTGATCGACATCGCGCACTACCGCGGGGAGACCCCGGCGCTCACGCCTGAGCTGCTCGACGCGGCGGCGAAGAACTACTTCGTCAACTTCAACAAGAAGTAGCTGCGCCGAAGGAACAGCAGCGCCGCTCCCAGCACCCACAGGCCGGTGGTGGTGTTCGCCCCGCAGCCATCGAACGTCGCGTCGCGGTGGCGGCGGTAGCTGCACCGGGTGTCGACGCAGGCAAACCCCCGATCGCACTCGTGGTCGGAGAGGCAGGGGTTGGAGGTCGAGTCTTCCTCTTCTTCCGAGGCGCGCTCGGCGCCGGTGCCGCCCACGGCCGCGTCGGGGAGCCCCGCATCGGGCAGATCGGCCTGCCCCAGCGCAGGGCCCGCGAGCAACAGCATCAACAGCAACCCGCGCTTCACGGCGCGCAGAGGTAGCACCCTCCTGCGACCGGTGTAAGTCTCACGGCCCGATGGCGCCGCTCCCCGACGCAAAGCACCTGCTCGAGCTGCTGCAACGCGCAGCGGATGAGCTCAAGGCGTCGCAGGCCGAGGTGAACGGCCTGCAGGACAGGCTCGCCGCTTGCGACGGCGCCCTCACCGAGGAGCGGCGGCAACGAAAGCAGCTCAGCGATCAGTTGATGGACATCGGCAGCACCACCCTGCCGCCCAACTCGCTGCGGGCCCCGGAGCTGACCTCGAAGATGCAGCCGCTCGCGCGGCCGCGCGAGGAGAAGACCAGCGTCGGGAGCAGCGAGGACGGCAACCTCCTGGGCGATCGCGTGCAGGGGCTGGAGAACGAGGTCCAGCAGCTCGACGCCGAGCGCAAGCAGCTCAAGGACCGGGTGAAGGCGCTCGAGGCCGAGCTGGCACAGCCCCACCCCGAGCACGCGCGCCAGCAGGGGGAGATGGAGCACGAGCTGTCGAACACCCGGCAGCAGTTGATCGTCGAGCAGGCGCGCGGCGCGGATCTGCTCACCCGGCTGCAGGCCTGGGAGCAGCGCAGCCAGGAGCTGGAGCACTCGCTCTCGAGCGCGCGGTCGGCCGGGGACGAAGAGCACGCGCAGGTGGAGGCGATGGCGGGGCAGCTCAGCCAGGTGGAGACCGAGCTCACCACCGAGCGCGCGCGCACCCAGGCGATGGAAGAGCAGCTCAAGTCGCTGGAGCAGGGCTCGAGCGACGAGCAGAAGCGCCTCTTCGAGGCGACCTCCCGGGTGGCGCAGCTGGAGGTCGAGGTGTCGGGCCTGAAGGGCCGCCGCGACGAGCTCAACGTGGAGCTCGGCAAGGTCGAGAACGAGCGCAACGCCGCCCGGGCGCGCGCGACCGAGCTGGAGACGGCCACCGAGAAGGTGCGTGAGCAGCTGGCCGCCGAACACGCCGCGGCCGCGGAAGCCGATCGGCTCAGGCGCGGCGAGCTCGAGCAGCAGCTCAGTAAGGAGAAGGAGAAGCTCCAGATCACCGCGCAGAAGCTGCTGGAGGCCCGCGGGAAGGGGAAGGAGCTGGACGAGAAGCTGCACGCGAGCACCGCGCAGGTGGCCGAGTTGGGCGCGCGCCTCGAGCGCATCACGGCAGAGCACGCGGCGGCGCTCCAGGCCGCGAAGGTGGCGCAGGAAGAGGCGACCGCGCAGCTCACCGTGCGCGTCACCGAGCTCGTTTCTCAGCTGGAGAACGCCACCAACGAGTGGCGTCACACCGATCGGCAGTACGAGCAGCTGCACAAGGAGATGCTGGTGATCCTCGACCAGCGCGACGAGGTGCGGCGCGAGCTGGACGCCGTCAAGCAGCGCTTAGGCCTGCGCTGAGGCTCGGGGAGAGGGCTGATCAGGCCTTCACTGCGCTGAGCTCGACGAATTCGAGAAAACTGATGAGCACTTTCTTCTGGCCCTGCTGGTGAAAATCCACGGTGGCGAGCGGCTTAGGGCCGGGCTTCAACGCGCGAATGAGTCCTTCGCCCCATTGTGCGTGACGCACCTTCGCGCCTATTTCGAAACTTGGAGCGGCAGC
>VFKJ01000443.1 GCA_009885595.1 Myxococcales bacterium
GATCGAGGTCCCCGAGGTGGAGGCCTATCGGGTGTTCAAGCAGGAATGAGCTCCCTCTCCCTGCGCAGCGGGGAGAGGGTCGGGGTGAGGGGCGACTACCTGCGCGCGCGCGCGGTACGAGCCGAAGCGCGGGTCGGCGCCGAGCGCCGTGCCGAGGTCGTGGCCTTGCGAGCCGTGGGGCGCTTCGCCGCCGGGGCCGCCTTCACCATCGGCTTCGACGCGGTCGCCTCAGGCGCGAGCCGAACGACCGGCATCTGCGAGACCGACACGCGCTGCTTCATGCGCGCCGTGCGAGCCACCAGCTCCATCTTCACCTGCTGGAAATAGTCGCGGCCACCGGGCACCACCGACTGTCCGTCGATGACCTCGGGCGCGGCCTGCACCACGATGGGCCACGCCGGGGTGCGGGTGTCGAGCTGCTTGAGCCGCTGCGTGAGCAGCTGGCGGAAGATCGTGAGCGTCTCGAGCTCCGCGACCTTCCCCGGCGCGAGCAGCACCGCGGCGAACAGGCCAGGTCGGCCCGCCTCGTCGATGCCCTTCATGGTGAACGCGTCCGCGATGCCGAACCCCGGCACCAGCGAGCGCATCATCAGTTCTCGTGACAACTCCAGGAGCTTTCCGTCCAGCCGGGTGTCATCCAACATGGCGCGGTGTGTACCTGAATTCGCGTCACCCATGGAGGGACCCTCTGTAAAATAGTTGTAAGTTCCCAGACTCACTGGTGATTTCGCACACCCTGATTCTCAGTCAGTGAGTACTGGGCTCATTTCAAGGGGTTGAGGAGCTGCTCCAGCAGCGCGGAGCCGGCCGGCCCCAGCTTCCCCCGGGTGGCCACGCGCGGCTCGAACACATGCACCGCGCCCTGCGCCAGCTTGAGCGGCTTGAGCTCGCCCTTGGCCAATTCGCGCTCGATGAGCCACTCCGGCAACCAGCCAAACCCGATGCCCGCGACGATGGCGGCCTTCTTCGAATGGAAGTCCGGCAGGTGCACCGTCGACTGGGTGTCGAGCTCGGCCGTCACCAATTGGAGACGGGGATCGCTGCCGCGCACCGTGAGCAGCACGTGCTCGCTGAGCTCTTCCCGCGTCACCCGGGCGCGCTTGGAGAGCGGGTGGCTGCGATGCGCGACCAGGCGCGCCTTGAGCTGGGGCAGCTTGTGCACCGTCAGCCCTTCGATCTGCGCGCTGGGCAGCACAAAGACCATCAGCTGCGCCTGCTCTTCGCCGAAGCGCGCCTCGACGCCGGCCAGCGAGTCGACCGAGAGCATCACCTTGGTGGGGGCCTTGCTCGCGCGCACCAGCTTCACCACCTCGAGCACCGGCGTCAGCGGAACGATGGCGTCGAACACCACGCGCAGCACCGGCTCCCAACCCGAGTGCAGCACCGTGCAGGTCGCCTCCAGCGCGCGCTCTGCGTCGAGCATCACCCGGCAATGCCGCAGCACCGCGTCGCCCGCCGCAGTCAGCCGGGTGCGGTAGCCGGTGCGATCGAACAGCGCGAGGCCGGTCTGCTGCTCCAGCTGCTTGAGCGCGTAGAGCACCGCGGGGTGGCCCTTGTGCAGCCGCTTCGCCGCCGCCTGCAGGGTGCCTTCCCGGGCGAAGGCGTCGAGGGTGCGGGCTTGATCGAGGGTGACGTTCATCTTGAATCAGCATTGTTCATCACTTCGACAATGTTCATCAAGACTTTGTCACTGTCTTCGAATGGGACCGATCCCCTACGAACCCCTCCATGGACATTCCCTGGATCCGCGGTCGCGTCGCAGCACAGGCCCACGTGGGCCTGCCCGAGGGCACGGTGGAAGAGGAGTACGCCCGCAACGGCTTCTTCGGCCGCTACGCGCACCTCTACCGCCAGCACGCGCCGGTGGGCTGGACCCGCATCGAAGGCCCGCTCAAGCCGCGCGCGTACGATCTGCGCCGCCTCGAGGGCGCCCGCGGTGACGACTGGATGGAGGCGCGCAAGGGCATCCTCGGGAACGCCGACGTGAAGCTGTCGCTGGCCACCCTCGCCGCGCCGATGACGTACCTCTTCCGCAACGCCGACGCCGACGAGATCCTCTTCGTGCACGCGGGCGCGGGCAGGCTCGAGACCGACTTCGGTCCGCTCTCCTACGAGCCGGGCGACTACCTGGTGCTCCCGCGCGGCACCTCGTACCGCCTCGCGCCCACCAGCCCCTCGCGCCTGCTGGTGATCGAGGCCTACAGCGAGGTCACCTTCCCCGAGAAGGGCATGCTCGGCCAGCACGCCCTCTTCGATCCCGCGGTGCTGCAGGTGCCCACCCCAGAGGCCTCGTCGCTCGCGCCCGTCAACGGCGAGTGGGAGCTGCGCATCCTCCAGGCCAGCCAGGTGACGAAGGTCTTCTACCCGTTCAACCCGCACGACGTGGTCGGCTGGAAGGGCACCCTCTCCGCGCTCAAGCTGAACGTGAAGGACATTCGCCCGGTGCTGTCCGATCGCTACCACCTGCCGCCGTCGGCGCACTCCACCTTCGTGATGAAGAACGCGGTGGTGTGCAGCTTCCTCCCGCGGCCGCTGGAGAACGGCGACCCGGTCGCGCTGAAGGTGCCGTTTTACCACTCGAACATCGACTTCGACGAGGTGCTCTTCTACCACTCGGGCGACTTCTTCAGCCGCGCAGGCATCGCGCCGGGAATGCTCACCTTCCACCCGCAGGGCATCCACCACGGGCCGCAGTCGAAGGCCTTCGAGCGCAGCAAGGCGGCCACCCGCACCGAAGAGGTCGCGGTGATGCTCGACACCAAGAATCCGCTGCAGGTGCTCGCGCCCGCCGCGCCCACCGAGCTGCCCGAGTACTGGAAGAGCTGGAAGGAGAACGCATGAACCCGCAATTCCCCGTCTCGCAGAACAACCCCTGCGGCCTCGATGGCCTCGACTTCGTCGAGTTCGTCTCCCCCGAGCCCGCCCGCCTCGACGCCCTGTTCAAGGCCTTCGGCTTCTCGAAGACCCTGCGGCACGAGAGCAAGCCCATCGAGCTGTACCAGCAAGGCGACATCTCGTTCCTGATCAACCGCGAGCCGAGCTCGTTCGCGGCGAGCTTCGGCAAGGTGCACGGCCCCAGCATCTGCTCGATGGGCTGGCGCGCGAAGGACGCGGTGAAGGCCCGCGACGTGGCGGTGCAGCGCGGAGGAAAGGCGCGCCCCGAGGGCGACTTCCTGGTCGACGGCAAGCCGCAGCCCGCGATCTTCGGCATCGGCGACAGCCTCATCTACTTCGTCGACACCTACGGCAAGACCGACACCTGGGCGCGCCGCGGCTTCGTGAAGCTGGAGCAGCCCGAGCTGGTGCCCGACAAGGGCTTCCTCGCGCTCGACCACCTCACCAACAACGTCGCGAAGGGGACGATGGGCACCTGGGCCTCGTTCTACCAGTCGGTGTTCGGCTTCGAAGAGGTCCGCTACTTCGACATTCGCGGGGCGAAGACCGGCCTCACCTCGTTCGCGCTGCGGTCGCCCTGCGGCCGCTTCTGCATTCCCATCAACGAGGCCGACGAGAAGAAGTCGCAGATCAACGAGTACCTCGAGGAATACAAGGGCCCGGGCATTCAGCACCTGGCGTTCATCACCGCCGACATCCTCGCGTCGCTGAAGAAGCTCGAGGGCTCGCCCATCGAGATGCTCGACATGGACGACGCCTATTACGCCGAGGTGTTCGGCCGCGTGCCCAACGTCACCGAGGACAAGGCGGAGCTCCGCCAGCGCAACGTGCTCGTCGATGGGGACGACGCGGGCTACCTGCTGCAGATCTTCACCAAGAACCTGGTGGGGCCGATCTTCATCGAGCTCATTCAGCGCAAGAACCACAGCTCGTTCGGCGAAGGGAACTTCGGCGCCCTGTTCCGCAGCATCGAGCGCGATCAGCAGAAGCGCGGCGTGTTCGACTGAAGTGCTCCCTCTCCCCTGCGGGGGAGAGGGTCGGGGAGAGGGCTGACGCGCCTTGCCGGTCTACCGATCTACCGAACAACCGACGACGCGCGTCTCCGCCTCTGTCGCCTGGTCCACGAGCGCCTCCAACTTCGTGATCAGCGCGTTGTCCTTCCCGCCCATCTGCCACTGCAGCTCGGCCCCCGCGCCGTAGTGGCTGATCACCGCCTTCTGTTTCCCGATGCTCAGCTCGAGCGTCGCGGTCGGCAGATCCGTCATGTGCCCGACCATCGTCGCCTTGCGCGAGAAGGCATCGACGCGCACGAACTCACTCAACACGCGCCTGGCGAGCTCAGGGGCAATGGTCCACTCCTGCGGGCCCTGCTGCGCCACGTTCCGCTCGCCCATCGCGGTGACGCGGCCATCTCCGAAGAGGGTGACCGAGTACACCGGGCACCTTCCGAAGCACGCGCCGCGGCGCAGGACGACCTGATCGGCCGCACCAATCGTCGCCAGCGGCTTCTCCGGCAGCGCGTCGAGCTCGGACTGAGCGCTCACGCAGCGACGCTCCGCGACCTCCACCGCTTTCACCGGCTCCACCACGGGCGCTCTCTGGGCCACCACCGGCGCGGCAGGAGGAGGCGGACGCGCCGCGGCACAACCCCACACCAGGCAGGCCACCGGCCACCCGAAGCGCGCCGAGGGTGCGCCTAAGGATCCCACTCGACCTCGAAGGTGGCGCCGGTGCCTTTGGTGTCCAGGGTCCGCATGCGGATGCCAGGAGCCCGGGTGCGCTTGAGGATCGCCACCATCGACCCGCGGATGAACTCGGGGGCATCCAGCACTTCGCTGAGCCAGAACTCGGCCCTTCGCGGCCCGGTGAAGGTGGTGCTGGTCTCGCTGTAGTTGTTGGCCGAGCGCAGGGTCTTGGTCATCTTCTCCAGCGCCCGCTTCGGTCCGACGGCCCGGAGCAGGGCAGACGCGGCGAGGCCGATGAACGTCTTGGCGTACTCGTCGATGAAGGCTTCACCGAACCGGTAGAGGCGTTCGTCCCGCGTTCCCTCGAAGAGCTCTTCGGCCGAGATGCTGATGAACTCGCGCCACTGGTCGCGGGTGTAGGTCTCAGCCAACGGCGCATCGAGGTCCAAGCCGCAGGCGCGCAGCCGTTCCCGCCAGCGGGGGGTGCTCCGGGGAAGGCCGGCTCGCACCAGGCCCTGGACGGTGTGGCCCCACACCAGCGCCTCCTTTCCCGGTCCCGGGCCGAACTTGCCGTCATCTCGGGGCGAACTCATGACCTGATCCTCGTGCTCACCGGGGGGAGCGTTGCAAGAAGCGAGCATGGCAGGGACATGGTAGCGCCGGGGGAGGCTCACTTCTCGAAGAAGCGGTGCGAGCCGCCCATCACGAACATCAGCTGCGCGCGCGTCCACCGGGTGAGGAAGCCCTGCTCGTTCTCCCGCTGAAACGGCGAGCGGCCGAACTGGCCCAGCAAGCCGAAACCGGTCTCCAGGCCGTCCTTCCGCACCCCCAGCCCGAACACGCCGCCAAAGAGATCGATGCGCTCCTCAGCGAACTGCGGTGACGCGCTCGAGGTGTTGCTGAAGAGCCCACCGCGCAGCACGAAGGTCTCCGAGAGCGTCACTTCGACGCCGATGGACGCATCGAAGTGCGCCTCCTCGCGGTGGCGGTTCTCCGCGAACTGCGTGCGGAGCACCTCGTGCGGAGCATCGTAGTCGAGCGGCGCGTACGCGATGAGATCGAGCGAGAGGGTCACCGCGTCCGACTTCCACCCCAGCCCCAGCGAAAAGCGATGCGGGTAGCGGGTGTCTCCGCTCGAGATGCCGGCCTCGAAGCCCTGGCCCTGGCCGGTGGTCGAGAGGCTCAGCTGCCAGCTGTTCTGGCTGTGCAGCATCAACGTCTCGCATTGCCAGTTCACCCCGACGCGCAGCCCCTTGGGCAACCGCAGCAACAGGCCCACCTGCGGAATGAGCCCGCCCGACGTCACCTCGTTGTCCGCCAAAAGCGTCGCCTGCGCACCGGGGATCGAGCCGTCCTCCGAGGGGTGCGTGAAGTACGTCGAGGCGAGCGCCTGGCTGGTCTGGGCGAGGTGATAGTGCAGCGAGACGCCCAACGAGAGCGTGTCGCTCACCGCCAGCCCCGCGCTCAAGCCGTACAGCGTGCTCTGTTGATCGAACCTTGCCGAGCGCGAGAGGCCGCCGAAGACCTGGTCGCTCCCCAGCGCGCGCGCCACCACCGGGGCGTCGATGGAGTTGATCGCCGAGAGCCGGAACCGGTCCGGGCTGAAGATGTGCACCGCGGCCGTGACGCGCGGGTGCACGCGGTACGAGAGCGCGAACGTCGAGGGGAGAATCACCGTGCGGGTGAACGGCAGCGAGAGCGTGTCGCCCGCGTCGTTCACCTGCTCGGTGCGCGAGAGCACGTAGAGCGCGTACACGTCGGCGGCGGCGGCGACCGTGA
>VFKJ01001217.1 GCA_009885595.1 Myxococcales bacterium
GCCGACCCCCCCTGTTCCCGTGTGGGGAGGAGGCTGCATCCGATGTGCCTCGTGTCGGCGCAGGTGGGCACGGCCGCGCGAGGCGCAGCTTGGGCGCCGGGGCCGAAGGGTTTTCGTGAGGGGCCGCGGGTTCCCCGGCAGATCGACGGGGGAAGGCGGGTCAGACGTCGAGGTCGGTCACTTCGGCGCCGCGCTCCATGATCAGCTTGAAGCGCGCGCTGACGTCCTTGCCGAACAGCTCGTTGATGGTGCTGTCGGTCTCCAGCTCGTTGCCGATCTGCACCTTGAGCGCGATGCGCTTCTTCCGATCGAGCGTGGTCATCTTGAGCTCGTCGGGCGTCATCTCGCCCAGGCCCTTGAAGCGCATGATGTTGGGCTTGCTGTTGCTGCGGCCCTTCTCCCTGATGATCTGATCGCGGTGCGCCTCGTCGAGGGCCCAGTAGACCTCCTTGCCGATCTCCACCTTGTAGAGCGGCGGCTGGGCGATGAAGAGGTGCCCGCCGGTGATCAACGGGCGCAGGTGCCGGTAGAAGAAGGTGAGCAGCAGCGTGCTGATGTGGAGCCCGTCGGCGTCGGCGTCCATCAACAGGAAGATCTTCCCGTAGCGCAGGCGGGTGAGGTCGACGTCCGCGCCCAGGCCGCAGCCCAGCGCGCTGGCGATGTCCTGCAGTTCCTTGTTGCCCGCGACCTTGTCGGTGCTCGCCTGCTCGGCGTTGAGCACCTTGCCGCGCAGCGGGAGGATCGCCTGGGTGTGCCGATCACGCCCCTGCTTGGCCGAGCCGCCTGCGGAGTCACCTTCGACGATGAACAGCTCGCTGTCTTCGGGATCCGTCGAGGAGCAGTCCGCCAGCTTGCCCGGCAGGTTCAGCTTGTGGCTGATCGCCGACTTCCGGGTGACCGCCTGGGCCGCGCGGGACGCCTCTCGCGCGCGGGCGGCCAGAATGATGCGCGCCACCACCGCCTCGGCGATCGTCTTGTTGTCGTTGAGCCACTTCTCCACCGCGGGGCGGATGACGTTGTCCACCTGCAGCTGCGTCTCCGGGTTGTTCAGGCGCTCCTTGGTCTGGCCCTGGAACTGCGGCTCGACCACGTAGGCCGAGAGCACGCACACGATGCCTTCGCGGATGTCGTCGGCGGTCAGCGTCACGCCCTTGGGCGTCAGATCGTGCGTCTCGATGTAGTTGCGCACCGCCTTCACCAGGCCCGACTTGAGCCCGTTCTCGTGCGTGCCGCCCATCTTGGTGGGGATGCCGTTGACGTAGCTCTTCACCAGCTCGTCGGTGGCCTCGCTCCACGCGAGCGCGAACTCGAGCTTCACGCCGTTCTCGTGCGACTTGTAGAAGGCCGTCGAGCCGACGGGCACGATGCTCTTTCCGCGGTCGGCCAACAGCTTGGCGATGTACTCGGCGATGCCGCCGTCATGCCGGAACTTCACCTCGGTGGCGGGCCTGGCCGTCTCGTCGATGAAGACGATCTCGAGGCCCTTGTGCAGGTAGCTCTTCGACTCGAGCCGCTCCTTGATCAGCTCCACGTCGAAGTTGAGCTTGGCGCCGAAGATCTCGGTGTCGGGCGTGAAGGTGATGGTGGTGCCCGAGCCGCGCGCGTTGCCCAGCGTCTTGAGCTTGCTGGTCGCCTTGCCCCGGCTGAAGGTCTGCTCGTGGTGTTTCCCGTCGCGCTTGATCTGCGCCACCAGCTCGGTCGAGAGCGCGTTCACCACCGACGAGCCGACGCCGTGCAGGCCGCCCGAGTGGGTGTAGTTCTTCTTCTCGAACTTCCCGCCAGAGTGCAGGGTGGTGAGGATCACCTCGAGCGCCGACTTGCCGTACTTCTTCATGGTGTCGACGGGAATGCCGCGGCCGTCGTCGCTGACCGTGACCGTGGTGCCGTTCTTGTGCAGCCGCACCTCGATGCGCGAGGCGTGGCCGTTCATCACCTCGTCGACCGAGTTGTCGACGATCTCCCAGAGCAGGTGGTGATACCCGTCGGCGCCCGTCCCGCCGATGTACATGCCGGGGCGAATGCGCACGGGCTCGAGGCCCTCGAGCACCTGAATGTCTGACGCGTCGTATTTCTTTCCAGCCATGAGTCAGCTCCTCTGTCTTTCTGGTCGCTTCGCCTTTGCCCAGGCCTCCGCTGCGCTGCGGTCCTGGCTTGTCCGGCGTTCCGCCGGACCGGCTCCGCTCATTTCTTCTCAGGCTTGTCGGGCTTGTCGTTCTTCGGCTCTTCCGGCAGGAGCACCAGCTCCAGCGCGCGGGACACCGTCTTGATCTCGTCCTTCTTGGACATCTCGCGGCCCTTGCCCCCGCGGCCCGTCACCTCGTAGCGGCCAGGCGAGAACTTGAGGGTCTTGCCCTTGGCGGTCTCCAGGGTGACCTCGGCGTCCTTCTTCGAGGTGCACAGGAAGGTCATCACCTGGTCGTCGTCGGCGGTCTTGATCACCGTGACGCCGCGCCCAGGCCCGGCGAGCTCGTTGACCTCTGCCACCTTGCACACCAGCGCGTTGGTCTTCTTCGTCACCACCGCCAGCAGGTCCTTCTCGGTGCAGCCGGTGACGCCCACGATCTCGTCCCCCTCGCCACACCTGGCGAAGCGGCGGCCCGAGCGCGTCGAGACCTCCTTGAACCCGTCCAGCTTGAAGCGCAGCCCGAAGCCGTCCTTCGAGACCGCCACCATCATCGAAGGAATGGGCAGCCGGGGATCGAGCGAGACCGCGCCTACGATCCGCTCGTTGTCGTCGAACTTGAACAGCTTCTGCACCGGGTCGCCGTAGCCGGTGGACGCCGGCACGTCGTTGAAGCGCGTGGTGTACGCCGCGCCCGCGCTGGAGAAGAAGATGAGGCTCGACTTGAGCGAGCCTGCGATCAGCGTCATCAGCTCGTCGCCCTCACGCATGCGCGTGCTGGTCGGATCTTTGAGCTCGCGCACCCGCTTCACCCAGCCGTCGCGCGTGACCACCACCTGGCAGTCTTCGTCGGCGATGAAGGCCTCTTCGTCGTATTCGACCTCTTCCACCGGGCCGGACACCTTGGTGCGGCGCTTGTCGGCGTAGGTCTTGCCCGCCGCCTCGAGCTCGTCCTTCACCACGCCCCAGCGCGCCTTGAGGCCCGCCTTGTCGGTCTTGAGCAGCTCGGCCAGCGCCCTCGCTTCGGCGCGCTTCTCCTTGAGCTCCTTCTGGATCACCAGGATCTCGAGGCGCGCGAGCTTGTAGAGCTTCATCTCGAGGATCGCCTCGACCTGCTCCTCCGAGAGCTTGAAGCGCGCGATCAACTTCTCCGCGGCGTCGGCTTTGCCGTCCGACTTGCGGATGATCTTGATCATCTCGTCGAGGGCGTCGTAGATCTTCTCGAACCCCTCGAGGATGTGGAGGCGCGCCTTGAGCTGCTCCAGCTGGAAGGTGAGCCGCCTGGTCACCACCTCGAGCCGGAACTCGAGGAAGTGCCAGAGCATCTCCTTCAGGTTGAGCCGCTTCGGGGTGGGCGCGTCCTCCCCCGCGCCCGGCACCAGGCAGGTGAGGTTCACGTTGAAGTTCGTCTGCAGCGGCGTGTGCTTGTAGAGGTACGTCATCACCAGGTCGGCGTCGGAGTCGCGCTTGAGCTCCATCACGATGCGCACCTCCTTCGTCGACTCGTCGCGCACGTCGACCAGGCTGGGCAGCTTCCGCTCGGTGATGATTTCGCCGATGCGCGAGACCAGCGTCGACTTGTTCACCGTGTAGGGGATCGAGGTGACGATGATGTTCTGGCCACCGCGCGCGCGCTCCTCGAGCTTCCACTCGCCGCGCAGCCGCACCGCGCCCTGCCCTGTCTCGTAGATGTCCCGCAGTTCCTTCTTGGAGTTGAGGATCTGGCCGCCCGTGGGGAAGTCGGGGCCCTTGATCGACTTGAGCAGGTCCTTGGTCTCGAGCTTCGGATCCTTGATGAGGTCGAGGCAGGCCTCGATGAGCTCACCCAGGTGGTGCGGCGGAATGTTCGTCGCCATGCCCACCGCGATGCCGGTGGTGCCGTTCATCAGCAACTGCGGAAGCTTCGAGGGCAACACCACCGGCTCGGTGCGGGTGCCGTCGTAGTTGGGCCGGGTGGGCACGGTGCGCTGCTGCAACTCGCCCAGCATCTCCTCGGCGAGCTTCTGCAGGCGCGCCTCGGTGTACCGCATCGCCGCCGCCGC
>VFKJ01000505.1 GCA_009885595.1 Myxococcales bacterium
CCCGTGCCGCTCTCTCCCAGAATGAGGACAGTGCTGTCCGTACGCGCGACCTTCTCGACGAGCATCGAGATGCGGCGCATGGCGGGATCTTCACCGATCATCGGTCGCGCAGGTTGTGCCACAGTTCCATTCACCTCCTTACCTGTGAGTCTGGAGATTGAACGGCGTGCTGTCAATTCTTTGTCACTTTCGGAGCGAGCGTGGCAATGATCGGGCATGCCGCTCGCGTTCTGGAAATACGAGGGATTGGGCAACGATTTCGTCCTGTTCGACGCCCGCAGCGACCCAAGTGCGCTCGCCCTCGGGCCCGACGATGCCCGCCGGCTGTGCGACCGGCACCACGGTATCGGGGCCGATGGCCTGCTGATCATCGAGCGCCCGCGGGGTGCCGGACTCGCCCGGATGTCCGTGCTCAACGCCGACGGCTCGGTGGCCGAGATGTGCGGCAACGGCCTGCGCTGCGTGGTCAAGTACCTCGCCGATCGCGATCCCTCGAGGCCCCAAAGGCTCAAGGTGGCCACCGGCGCCGGCGTGCTGGAGAGCGAGCTCGACTGGGGCCCCGACGGCGTCGAGCGGGTCACCGTGGCCATGGGGCCGGCGCGGCTCGAGGCGCCCACCCTCCCGCACGGCGGCCCTTTCGTGCGCACGCCCATGGAAGGCCACCTCGGCACCGCCGTGAGCATGGGCAACCCGCACCTGGTGCTGCTCGACGTGCCTCCGCCCGAGGCGGGCCGGCTGGGCCCGGTGATCGAGCGCCACTCCCTGTTTCCGCAGCGCACCAACGTCGAGTTCGTCGCTCCGCGCGCTGACGGCGGCCTCGACGTGGCGGTGTGGGAGCGCGGGGTGGGCCTCACCCTGGCCTGCGGCACCGGCGCCTGCGCGGCGGTGGTGGCGTCCGCGCTCGAGGGCCGCAGCCCGTTCGATCAGTGGGTGCCGGTGCAGCTGCCCGGCGGCCCCCTGGACATCAAGGTGGCCAAAGATCTGAGCCAGGTGTGGCTGCGCGGCGCGGTGCGCTTCGTCTTCCAGGGGAGCCTGCCGTGACCCCGCTCGACGAGCGCTGCCTCTCGATCGTCGCCCTCACCGAGATCGAGGCGCTGCAAGAGCACATCCTCTCCGAGTTCTCCTCGTTGTGCGCTGCACAAAGCGGCGCGCTGTGGGTCTCGGGCGAGCGGGTGGGCATGCGGCTGCGCGCCTGGCGGGGCATGCTCGACCGGGCGGCGCTGCCCGAGCTCGTCGACCCCAGCCTGGTGCAGAGCCACGCCTGGAAGGCCGGCACCTCGCTGCTGGTGCCGCTCTTGGCCGCCAGCGGAGAGCTGACCGCCCTGGTGCAGCTCAGTCACCCCATCTCCGGGGGCTTTCCCGACGAGCTGCTGGCTGACTGCGAGGCCTTCGCCAGCTTCGCGGCCACCTCGCTGAAGACGGCGACCCGCTTCGCCCAGCTGCAGCGCCAGGGCCTGCGCGATCGCGAGACGGGCGCCTACACGCTCTCGTACTTCACCGACTACGCCACCAAGGAGATCTACAAGGCCCGCCGCTACGGCCGCGCCTTCTCGCTGCTGACCTTCTCGCTCGACAACCTGGCCGGCATCCGCCAGCGGGTCGGCCATGGTGCAGTGCGACAAGCGCAGCAGATCGTGCTCCGGGTGATCTCCCAGATCATCCGCGACTCCGACGTGGTGGCCCGCGCCACCGAGCAGGAATTCCACGTCCTGCTCCCGGAGACGGACTACTTCGGCGGCCTGATGTTCCTGCGCCGGGCGCTCTCGTCGGTGGTCGACGAGGCCGACGCCAAGGCGCTCGAGGCCCGGGTGCCGATGGGCCTGACCGGCGGCGTCTCGACCTTCCCGCGCGACGGCGACGACTTCGACGAGCTCTTGTCGTGCTGCCGCCGGCGGATGGACGAGCGCCGCGGCTCGCTGCACCACCACCTGCGCCTCGAGCCGCTGCCCTTCTGGGACGAGGTGGAGTTGCTGCTGGGCAACTCGCGTTCCCCGCGCCTGCCCGACGCCCCCGGCGAGCCGTCTCGCCGCGGCAAGGTGGCCGACGTGCTCTTCGAAGAGCTGCAGGGCGAGATCGGCCGCGAGTTCATGCGGGAGCCGATGGCCCGCGGCCTGCTCTACGTGGGTGGCCCGGCGGTGACGGGCGACCTGCCGATCGTGCGCACGCTCGATCACGCGCCCGCCGACTTCGCCCCCCGCGTCTACGTGCTGGGCCGCCACGCCGACCTGCAGGAGCACCACGCGATGACGCCGGTGTTCCTCGAGGGCGACGAGCGGCTCGCCCGCCACGAGTTCCTGCTCTGGATGGGCGACGGCTCGGCCTACGGGCTGCTGCAGCGGCGCGGCCGGGGCGCCACCTGGGGCTTCCACACCTCTGATCCCACCCTCGTCGAGGGGCTCGTCTCGAAGCTGCAGACGGCCTACGACCTTCAGCCCTACTGACCCATGGCCCAGGCGCGAAAAGTGCTGCTCGCAGATCCCGATGTCGGCGCCATTCGTGCGCTGACGAAGGCGCTGCGCGCGCGCGGGTACCAGGTGCAGCACGCGCCCGACGGCAGCAAGGCGCTCGAGGTCTCGGTGCTGCGGCACCCCGACGTCATCCTCTTCGACGAGACCTGCACGCTGATCGAGGCGCGCTCCTTCATTCAGATCCTGGGGTCCAACCCGCGCACCGAAGACATCCCGGTGGTGGTGACCACCACCGCGCGCGATCTCGACAAGTTCCGCCAGCTGCGCGAGGGCGTGCTGCAGAAGCCCTTCAACATCGACGAGGTGATCGCGCGCATCGATCACCTCTGCCGCCGCGCCCAGGCCGCCAGCGAGCTCAAGGGCGACGCGCGGGAGATCGAAGGCGGCCTCGCCCAGCTGCCGTTGCCCGATCTCATGCAGATCATGGCGATGAACCGGCGCACCGGCCGGCTCTCGCTCGCGCACGGCCAGGAGCGCGGAGAGATTCAGATCGCCGAGGGCCGCCCGGTGAACGCGCGGGTCAACGACATCCAGGGAGAGAAGGCGCTCTTCCGGCTGATCGGCTGGCACGAGGGCACCTTCGCCTTCCACCCCGGGCCCGCGCCGGCGCGCACGAAGATCGATCGCTCGATGGAAGACGCGCTGCTCGAGGGCATGCGCCAGACCGACGAGCGCGAGCGGCTGCTCAGCTTCCTCCCGGCGCTCAACCAGTCGCTGGCGCTGGTGCCCGACGCGGGCGAGGTGATCGAGCCGCACCCGGTGACCCGGGAGGTCCTCCGGGTGCTGACTCAGCCACGGAAGCTGTCGGAGCTGCTCGATCTCGCCGAGGCCGCCGATCTGGACATCCTCGGCTCGCTCACCACCCTGATCGAGAAGGGCATCGTGCAGCGCTTCGACTCGGCGGGGCTGGAAGAAGCCCCGCTGCTGGGCGCCGCCGAGGTCCACGCGCTGCGCGGGAAGCTCTTGCGCGGCCGCCCGCATCGCAACGCCCTGGTGGCGAAGGTGGTCATCTGCGGCACCGGGCCCAAGGCGGGGCGCTGGTTCCTGCGCTCGCTGCCCGGGCTCAAGCCGGCCTCGGCCGATCCTGCCTGCCTGCGCAGCAGCTTCGGCACCCTGGGAACGCTGGAGATCAGCGACGTGCTCAAGGTGGACTTCGTCTTCGCGCCCACCGCCGAGGCCGCGCGGCCGCTGTGGCGCCCGTTCCTCTCCGCGGCGATCGGCGCCCTGGTGCTCGAGGAAGGCGACGCGTTGCTCAAGCAGGCGCGCTTCTGCGCCTTCGAGCTGCGCATGCCGGTCGTCTTCGCCGCGGGCCCGGCCGGGGGCGGGCTGAGCAGCTCGGAGACCTTGCCCTCGGCGCTGCGAGGCGCGCCGGGCGGGGTGGCGATGGTGAGCACCGACATCTCCGGGGCGGTGCGGACGCTGCTGCTGGCGGCCATGCAGACGCCCAACCAGGAAATTCCCGAAGCGA
>VFKJ01000258.1 GCA_009885595.1 Myxococcales bacterium
CATCCCCGCCTCGTGCTGCGGGCTCGTCGGCCTCAAGGTGACCCGCGGGCGCTTCGACATGGAAGGCTCGAACCTGCTGCCGGTGAACATCGCGGTGCACGGGTGCGTGACGCGCTCGGTGCGCGACACCGTGGCCTTCTGGGAAGCGGTGGAGCAGCACCTGCCCCGACGCCGCCACCTCCCGCCCATCGGCGCGCCCTCGGCCTCGCGTCCGAAGAGGCTGCGCATCGCCGCGTTCGTGAACTCGCCCATGGAGAGGCCCGTACACCCCGACGTCGTCGCCGCCACCGAACAGGCGCTGAAGCTGTGCGCGGAATTGGGGCACCACACCGAGCTCATCGCCTGCCCGGTGGACAAGCAGGTGCCCGAGGACTTCATGCGCCTGTGGGGCTTCGTGGCCTTCCTGCAGTCGAAGGCCGGCCGCGTGCTGATGCACCGCGGGTGGGACGCTTCGAAGCTCGAGCCGTGGACCGTGGGGTTCGGCCGATATTTCTCCGACGCGGTGGGCGCGTCGGTGACGGCGATGAGGCGGCTGCGTCGCTTCACCGCCACCTGGGCGAAGCTGATGGAGAAGTACGACGTGCTGATCTCGCCCACGCTGGCCGAGCCGCCGGTGAAGCTGGGTCACCTCGCGACTGATCTGCCGTTCGACGTCGCCCTGGAGCGGGTGATTGCCTACGTGCCCTTCACCGCGCTGCTGAACGCGGCCGGCGCGCCGGCGCTCTCGTTGCCGCTGGGCCGGAGCGCCGCGGGGTTGCCGGTGGGGGTGCAGTTCGCGGGCGCGTGGGGCTCAGAGCGGCTGCTGCTCGAGCTGGCGCGGTCGATCGAAGAGGCGCGCCCGTGGAAGAAGCTCGCGCCGCGCGCGCGGTGGGCGACTTAGTTCCTGGAGGGAAAGGTTCTACCCCTCTCCCCGACCCTCTCCCCCGCGGGGGAGAGGGAGATGTTTCAGGAGCTGAGCGACGGCTCGTCGGACAACGCCTTGCCCGCTTCACGCAGCACGTCCACGTAGCTCACGATGCCGGCGAGGTGGCTGTCGTTGTCCACCACCGGCACGGCCCCGATCCGGTTCTCCGTCATCAGGTCGATGATCTCCGTGACCGCGGTCGCCGGAGTCACGACGATCACGTCGGCGCTCATCACCTCGCTCACCGGCTGCGCGAGCGCTTCCTGCGATCGCCCCCGCGCCGCGAGATCGCGAGCGCTGAGCATGCCCACCACCTCGCGGCGCTCATCGACCACCGGCAGGTGCCGCACGTCCAATTCGTCGAGCGCTCGAAGCGCGTCCCTCACGGTGGCGGTCTCGGAAATGCTCACCACCTCCGTCGTCATGATGTCCGATGCGGTTGCCATGGCGGTCTCCTGTCAGCTCGGCGAGGGGCGTGGCGCTTTTTGCGCGCGCTGATCACTCGAACAGCGAGAGCTCGGACAACGACTCCACGCCGCCCGCGAAGCCGACGCGCACCTCGCTCACCGGCCGGCCAGCATCGAGCGGCACGCTGATGAAGTGGGGGGCCGACCTCGGGGAGAACTCCACCCCGCCGTCCCGGCTCGGCCGCAGCACGAAGGAAGGCAGGCTCGCGTTCCACAACGAGGTGGGCAGCTCATGCTGCACCAGCCAGAGCGTTCCCCCATCGGCATCGAGCAACTGCACCCCCATCAACAGCGCGTCCGTCTCCACGCCGCGCAGCACCAGCTCGGAGAGCAGTACCGGCGCGGGCAGCGTGAAGGTGAGCACGGTGTTGGTCCCCAGGCTGTTGCCGGCGTCGACGGGCGTGAGCGCGCCATCGGTCAGCGGACAGGGGTCTGCCTGTGGCGGACACGTCAGGCCGCGGCTGAAGGGCGTGCGCTGGCCCGCGAGCGGCAGGGTCTGACCCGACTGGAGCTCGAGGGTGTGCGCGCTGCGGTTGCCGAACGCGGTCTCCTCGGCGGCGACGATGGTGGTGCGCGCGTGCAGCACCACGGTGCCGGAGAAGTCTTCCAGCGCGGCGTCGGTGAAGCCCATCGGCCGACGCAGGGGGACGAGGGCCATGGTGTCGGCGTCGAACCCGGTGACCAGATCGTCCGCCGCCCAGGCGAGCCCGCCGTCTTCGGTGCGCCACTCGGCGCGGTGGACGAGCTGATCTGTCTCGAACGACTCCACCTCAGGCAACGGCCTCACCGGCTCGAAGTGCAGCACGCCGTCGACGCGACGGGGCTGGGCGCGCCAGTCGGGAAACGGCGGCAGCGACTCTTCGCCGGAGAGCGCGAGCAGCTCGGTGCTGGCCACGCTCCCCGACGCGAAGGTGGTCTCCACCCGGAAGCAGAAGGGAGCGCCGCCGGTGAGCTTCATCGCCTGCGCGCGGAAGACGTCGAAGGTGAAGTTCCCCTCGGCGTCGACCTGCGTCTCCTTGAAGGGCCTGGCGTCAGTGCAGCTGGGGCCGATCGCAGGCGCGGGATCGCGCAGCAGGCGCACCACCTGGCCTTCCACGGGGTCGATCGACGTGACCTGGCCGTGCACCGGGAAGATGTCATCGGGGTTGAAGCACCCGGCCAGCACCATCACCAGCAGCAGGGAGCGCTTCATCAGTACACCACCTTCACGCCGAGGGTCGGCAGGATGATCGGCGCGCCCAGCTGGGTCTTCGTGGGCACGCCCGAGTCGGGGTCGGCTTCGGTGCCGTAGCCATAGTTGTACCCATACACTTCCGAGCGCACGAGCACGTTGAAGACGTCCAGGTAGATCTCGAGCGAGAAGGTATTGAACGAGATGGTCTTCGACGCGCGAACGTCGAGCCGCCCGAAGGCAGGCAGCCGGTCGACCTCGTTGAGGGGCACCAGGCTCCACAGCTGCTGGCCGGTGGTGGAGTCATCCACCAGGCGCTGGGTGCGCGAGCTGAACTCGCCTGACTCGGGGCGGCCGGTGTTCAAGTGGAACGCGGCGCTCACCTTGAAGCCCTTGGGCAGCTGATAGCCGAGCACCAGGTTGAGCGAGTGCGCCTGGTCGAACGCGAAGGGCACCATCGCGGTGGCGTCGGTCACCTCCGATTGATCCTCGTCGTAGACGGCGAAGCGCCGCAGCCGCTCGCTGCGCATCAGCGAGTACGAGAGCCACCCGAAGATGCGGCCCTGCTGCGGCAGGCGCACCATCAGCTCGAGCCCATACGCGCGGCCCCAGCGGTTTCCTGAGAAGCGATCGTCGAGTGACGAGATGCCGGTGACGAACTCGGACAGGCTGCGCTCTCGCGCCTGGAAGATGTGGTTCAGGAACACGTCGCCTGAGACCTCCAGGCCGAACCAGGGCAGCTTGCCGACCGCGCCGACGCTGAACTGTCCCACCTCCTGCAGGCCGTCGCGCAGCGCCCCCACGTCGGTGACCGGCAGAGAAATGAGCAGCATGGGCGCCTGGTGCGCGAGGCCGGCGGTGCCGCGCAGCGTGAGCGCTTCGATGGGCTTGAAGCGCACCTCGAGGCGGGGATCGACGGAGGCCAGGGTGTAGCTGGGCGCGAGGTGCCAGGTGTCGACCCGCGCGCCCGCGACCACCGTCCACCGCTCAGAGAAGTACGCGGCCTCGAGGAAGGTGCCGGTGAAGACGCCCATCACGCGCGGCTGGCGCAGCAGATCTCCGCCGCCGCCGATGCCGATGGTGGTCTCGACGTCGGACACCTGGCGCTCGACGTCGAAGCCGAGCTTGAGCTGCCAGTGTGCGCCCAGCTCCACCCGGTACGAGGCGCGCCCGGTGACGATGAAGCGCTTCATCAAGAACGAGCCGACGCGCTTGCCGTCCTGCTCGCCGTAGAGCCCGAGCGTCTCCCAGCCCACGAAGCTGCCGAGCTCGAGGTTGCCGGGACCGACGGGGTGTTGCCCGCGCAGGTCGATGCGGTGGAACTGCGAGGTGAGGAACACCGAGGGGTTTCTCGGGTTGGTGGTGCGGGTGCCGACGAGGTCGTTGCTGCCGAACGCGAGCAGGCGCACCGTGCCCTTGCCGACCTTCTGATCGATGCGGGCCTGGTAGTCCCACGACTCGAACACCGGGGTGACGTCGCGGCCGAACGCGCCCGCGCCCGACAGCGCGGCCAGCAGCCAGGCGGCGTAGCTGATGTGGCCGCCCACGGTGATGTTGGTGCCGGTCTGCTGAATGGGGACTTCCAGGAAGGCCGAGGTCTGCAGGAGATCGGGAGAGATGGTGAAGTGCACGCGATCGTCGCGCGCCTTCGCCACCTGCGCGCTGATGACGCCGCCAGAGATGCGGCCGAAGCGCGTCGGCGCGTTCGCCGGGTAGAAGTCGATCGCCTCGATGAAGTCCGGGTGCACCACCGAGCCGCCCGCCATCAGGTGGTAGAGCTGCGGCACCCGCACGCCATCGAGGTAGAAGCCGGTCGCCGCGGGGAGCGCGCCCCGCACCACCGGGTAGCTCAGCCCCGAGGCCGGAGTGACGACCCCGGGCAGCAGCATGATCACCTTGAGCGGCTCGCCGTTGGTGCCCGCGACCTCGTGCAGCTCGGCGCCCGAGAGCGTGATGCGCGAGAGCTCGGCGCGATCGACCTGCCCGCGCACCACGGTCTCGTAGGGGCGGGAATAGGTGCGGTTGAGGCGGTACAGCACCTGGACCGTCTGGCCGGGCTTGAGGTTCTCCTTGAAGACGCGCTTCACGTGACCCGAGGCGGTGACGAGCACGCGCGTGGGGCCCGGGGGGAGCTCGAGGGTGAAGCGGCCCTCGGCGTCGGTCTCGACCCCGGTGACGCCGCCATCTTCGAGGCCGAGCTGCGCCAGCGGAATCGGCTCGCGGGTGCCGCGGGTGAGCACCTGGCCTACGAGCTTTCCGCCCGTGGAGAGCGCGCCGGCGTCGAGGGCCATCACCACCGGCGCTTCGAAGCGGTAGCGGTAGGCGAGCACCACGCTGACGGGCTCGCCGTGGAGCGTGGCGGGCTCGAACACCAGGCCCTTCGCGGCCGCGCGCGCGGCTTCGGTGAAGGCCTCGCCCACGCTCGACTGCACGGCGACGTCGGTGACGGCGCCGGTGGTGTCGATGGTGAGCAGCAGCTCGACGTCACCCGCGACGCCGGCGTCTTCGGGGTACGCGGCGGGCGAGGCCTGAACGAGCTGCGGCGGGACGACTTCGGCGCCCGCGTCGATCACGTCCTCGAGCGGCTGCGCGAGAGCAGTCGCGCTCAACAACGAGAGGAGCAGGAGATGCGGCTTCACTTGCGCTGGTCTGGTCGCGCGCCCCGGTGGAGTCCAATGAAAACGGCACGCAGATCGACGCCCTTCACTGCACGGTGAGGGTGAAGCTCACGTTCGAAGAGTGCCGCGCGAACACGAAGTAGGTGGTGCCGGCCGTCAGCGTCGCCTGGTAGGTGCCGCTGGTGCCGGTGAGGGAGAGACACGAAGACGCCGCAGGCCGCGTTGGTGACCCCCGCCTGGCACTGATCATTCTCGTCGCAGCAGCCGCTGCAGGGCGGAGAGCCGCCTGGGCGCATGACACCCGAGCGGCCCCCCGGGTGAAAGTGAACCTTTCCAGGGGTGCTTGAGGCCCTCCTCGGGGCCAACTCGACCTCGAGTGGCGGCGCGTCGGTCAGCTCGTCGGATTGACGGGCCGGCAGGTCATCTTGATGGAGTCGCGGGCTGCGCCTCACCCCAAGGGGCGGTCTTCACTGTGAAAGGGCGTTGGCCTCGTTGGTGCTCCGAGGTGGTCGTGTTCACCACCCCACACCCCGAGGCCTCACCATGATCAGCCGCACCCTATTGCTCGCCGCGCTCGCCTTCGCGGGCTGCGCGACCCTGCAGCTCCCCGCGGATCGCCTCCAGAGCTCGGAGGCGAGCATCCGCAGCGCCGAGGAGCTGGGCGCCAACTCGGTTCCCGCCGCCCGACTTCACCTGCAGTACGCGAAGGACGAGACCGCAGCCGCCAAGAAGCTCGCCGAAGAGGGCGACGAGCGCGCGCTGCTGATGCTGGCGAAGGCCGACGCCGACGCGGAGCTGGCCCTGGGTCTCGCTCGCGAGGTGTCGGTGCACAGCGACGCTCTGCGCGCAGCGGAAGACCTGAAGGCCGTTCGCGCCCGCCCCTCACCCTGATTCCTTCCCACTTCATCTTTCGAAGAGAGATCCCATGAACCCGAGAAACAAGTTCCTGATTGCCTCCCTGGCGCTGTCCGGCTTCCTCGCCGGCTGCGCGACCGTCGCGCCCGGCCAGCTCGTGGACGCGCGCAACTCGTACGCCGCCTCGTCGCAGGGCCTGGCGGGCAAGCTGACGCCCACTGAGCTGTATGACGCCAAGAAGGTGCTCGACAAGGCGAACCTCGAGTTCGAAGAGCACGGCGACACCCTGGAGTGCCGCGACCTCGCCTACGTGGCGCACCGCAAGGTGGAGCTGGCCGACGTGAAGGCCCGCACCGAGCTGGATCGAAGGGCGATCACCGAGGCGGTGAAGGCGGGCGTGGTGGTGCGCGACGACCAGGTCCGCGACACCCAGGCCGCGCTCACCGCGTCTCGGCAGCAGCTCACCAACGAGCGCCGCGACAACGTCAGCACCACCAACCAGTTGCTGGCCGCCAACGACGCGCAGAACCGCGAGCTGGAATCGACCACCTCGCAGCTCGCGGCCGAGCAGATGGCGCGCCAGTCGGCGGAGGGCCGTCTCGCCGGGGCGATGAAGGACCTCGCCTCCATCGCGGCGGTGAAGGAAGAGGCGCGCGGCGTGGTGATCACTCTCTCCGGGAGCGTTCTGTTCGCCTCCGGCAAGTACGCGCTGTTGAACACCGCGATGACCAAGCTCGACCAGGTCGCCGAGGCGCTCAAGGCGCAGGACGGTGACAAGCGCATGGTGGTCGAGGGCCACACCGACAGCCAGGGCTCCGACGCCACCAACCAGCCGCTCTCGATCAATCGGGCGAACGCCGTGCGCGACTACCTCGTCTTGCGCGGGGTCGCGGGGGAGAAGATCACCGCGGTGGGCATGGGCTCGAGCCGCGCCCTCACCGACAACAAGACCGCGGAGAACCGGGCCAACAACCGCCGGGTGGAGATCGTGATCGGCCCCGCGGCCGTCACCGCGCGCTGAAACAGGCGGTGGGGAAATGGGGGGAATGGTCTCGCCCCTCTCCCCGACCCTCTCCCCTGGGGGGGAGAGGGAGCCTCTTCGCGCCTCCTCAC
>VFKJ01001210.1 GCA_009885595.1 Myxococcales bacterium
CTCGCTGCCCCGCCTGCGCAGACAGGCCGTGGCGGCCGAAGGTGCGCCTCTGCCCGCGCCGAAGAAGCGCGGCCGCCCCCAGAAGGCGTCCGCCACCGAGACCCTCTTCACCGAGGAGCAGCACGCCAGTCCGTAGTACTCAGGCGTGCATGGCCAGGACGAAACCCGTCGCTCCCGTCGCGCCGTTCGCTGGATTTCCCAAGCCGGGCATCAGCTGGTTCCAGAGCCTCGCGGTGGCGCAGAACCGCGAGTGGTTCCAGGCGCACCGCGACGGCTACGAGCAGCTGTGGCTCGAGCCGATGCAGTCGTTGCTGAGCGAACTGCGCGCGCCGCTGGAGAAGCTCTACGGCCGCAAGCTCAGGCGCGCCGAAGATCTTCCGCCTGAACCGCGACGTCCGCTTCTCCAAGGACAAGAGCCCGTACAAGACGAACATCGCCGGGATGCTGCCGTTCGACGGCTTCAAGCCGATGGAGGGCCCCGCGGCGCTCTATCTCCACCTCGGGCTCGAGGAGTTCATCGGCTTTGGCTACTACAGGCTCGAGCCCCCGAGCCTGCAGCGGCTGCGCAAGCTGCTCATCGAGGACAAGACCGGCGCGCCGGTGGCGAAGCTGGTGGCGGCCGCGCAGAAGAAGGGGCTCAGGCCCGACGCGATGGAGAAGCTGAAGCGGCCGCCGCCCGGCGTGACGCCTGATCATCCGCGGGTCGAGTTGCTCAAGTTCAAGGCGCTGGCGCTCGGTCGCCAGGACCTTCCCAGCAGCGTGCGCTTCGGCGCGGGCCTCAAGACCTGGCTGGTGGAGCAGGCGAAGGCCGCGGCGCCGGTGGTGAAGTGGGGCCTCGCGCAGAAGCTGTAGGTGAAACAGCCTGGAAGAACGCGGTCGCTTCGTGGGGTGTGGCTTCCCGCTGGTTCCGAGCAGGCCCCTCAGCGCGGGCTTTCCTTGACGGGGCGACTCACGCTTCGTGATGGTCTCTGTGGGCTCCCGGCCGGTCGCTTTTCCGGGGCGTCATGGAGCAGTACCAAGGTGTCATGGACCATGAGGCGGCTGGAGCCCGAGGCCGGGTCAGACACCTACAGGCACATCGATTGCTCGTCTCCCGAGGAACGCGACAAGGGGGACTTCATGAAGAAGCGAACATCTCGAGGAGGACTGGGCATCGGACTGGGTGGGCTCGCGCTCGGTGCCGCCCTCGCCTGGTCATTCGACCCGCGGCACGCTGGGCACGGGCGCCGGGCTCGCGGGAGCCAACCTGCTCGTCCGCAGCGTGACCAATCTCCCCACCCGCCGGCTGGTCGGCATCGGGGCCGGGCCGCGCGATCCAGTACGCGCAGAATCAGTTGATCGGCTGGCGCAGCGTCGAGGGTTCCCTCATCGGCAACGAGGGCACCGTTCGCTTCGAGCCGGATCGCGGCGGGACGCGCCTGAGCATCCGTCTCTCCTACAACCCGCCCGGGGGCGCGTTGGGGCACGCGCTCGTCACCGCGCTGGGCGCGAACCCGAAGCGCCAGCTCGACGACGACCTGGTGCGCTTCAAGTCGCTGCTGGAGAAGGGCAAGGCCACCGGACGCGCGGAGAGGGTGACGAAAAAACAGGTGTCACCGGGCGTGGTTCTTCCTTGATCTCCAGCGGGTTCCGTCCTTCGAAGGTGGCTCTCCACCTCACCGAAGGGACACTCCATGAGCAGCGAGGCGCCGCGTAACTCGTACCTCGATCAGGTCGTCGCCCAGCAGCAGCGCCTCGAGGTCGACCTCAAGGCCAAGCGCGCCCCCGCGATGAAGATGAATCAGCTGGCGGCGCCGCAGGCGATGCGCATGGCGCGCGACCGCAGCGACACGGGCGAGGTGCAGCTGGCGGAGATCGAAGGCGCCATTCGCGCGCAGACCGGCGGCCAGGCGGCGTCGAACGCGGTGGAGGTGCGCGTCACCGGCTTCGGCATGTGGAAGACGGTGATCGTCCCGCCCAACGCCCACGTGGTGCACACCCGGCGGGGCGCGGCCGAGCCGCTGCACCTCGGCCTGGGCGTGAGCTTCCGCTTCAACCCGTACCTCGACACCTACCTGGCGGTGCCCGGCGCGATGCAGACCATCGTGATCAACGCGCACTGCATCTGCAAGGAGCTGCAGGGGCTGCTGGTGCAGGGCTACGTGCAGTGGATCATCCAGGACTTCGGCACCGCCTATAAGAAGCTCGACTTCGGCGACGCGGAGGACCCGATGCGCCTGGTGAACCTTCAGCTGCGCGAGCAGGCCGAGGCCGCCATCAAGGACAAGGTCGCCACCATGTCCATCGACGACGTGTTGTCCGACAAGCAGCCCATCATCGAGGAGCTCACCGCGCGCCTGCGCCACGTCGCCGAGGGTGAAGGCTCGAGTGACAAGGGGCTGGGGCTGCGCATCGTCACCGTGCAGATCAAGGAGGCGGTCGTCAGCAGCTCGCGCCTCTGGGAGAACCTGCAGAAGCCCTTCCGCGCGCAGCGGGCGAAGGTGGCGCGGCTGGCGGAGCTCGAGTCGGAAGAGGTGATCAGCGCGCGCGAGGCGATCTCGCAGAAGGTGCGCGAGACCACCCAGATGGAGACCGAGCGCGAGCTGTCTGGGCTGCGGGCGAAGAACGAGGCCGAGACGCACGACCGCGAACAGGCGGAGAAGCTGCGGCGCTCCCAGCAAGACCAGGCCGACGCGCTCGCGCTCGCGCAGGCGCAACAGGCCACCGCGCTCAAGAAGGTGGCGCTGGAGATGGCCCGCGTCACCGCCGAGGCCGAGGCCGCCACCCTGAAGCTGTCCACCAAGCACGCGCTGGAGAAGCTGCAGGCCGACGCCGAGACCACGCTCGAGCTGCTGCGCGCGGACACGGCCGCCCGGCGCGCCTCGCTCGAGCTGGCCACGGTGAGCGCGCGGGAAGAGGTGCAGAACCAGCTCAGCCCCGCGAACCTGCAGGCGCGCATCATCTCGTCGCTGCCGCAGGTGATGGAGAAGATGCCCAAGCCCGATGAGCTGCGCTCGGTCACCATCGGCGGGAGCGGCGGGACTGACGGGCAGTCGCTCGCAGGCGTGGTGGCGCAGGTGGTGTCGGTGGTGAACGCGCTGCAGGGCGTGGGCAAGAACGGCAAATAGCCTCCCTCTCCTCCGGTGGAGGAGAGGGAGCTAGCGCGCGATCACCCCGAGGCATGAGAGAGTCTGACCTGCGCCTGGTGGGGCGGAGCGTTTC
>VFKJ01000108.1 GCA_009885595.1 Myxococcales bacterium
CGTTTTTCACCCGCATCGAAAAACGTAATCACGCGATTACGTGCTCGGAGACCCGCTCCGGCAGCCGGCGGTCGCCACCACCACATCGCTGCGCTCACTGAGCATCAGAATGCGCGCGCCGCGGAGCCAGCTCGACTCTCGCAAGGCGTGGGGACAGCCCTCACCTCGTCCTTCGAGGCGATGGGGCCTCTCCACCGAAATCAGCGCCTGTGCTTCACGATCCCGATCTGCTCCACGTTGATGCCCTCCGGCACCACGTTGTTCTTCATGCTGTCGCGCAGCCGCTCGGGCTCGAACGGCTGCTCACTCGACACGAGGTACAACGTCTCATCACCCTCGGTCTCATCGAGCCGCGCGCCGTCCGGAATGAGCGTCAACCCGCGAGCCACGCGCACTGCGTCCCTGCCCGCCGAAGGCGCGTACACCCACCACCCATCAGGCGCGTGCGAGATGACCGCGACGAACACCTGCCGCTCGGTCGCCACCTGGAAGCTCAAGGTGTCGCCCGGCGCCACCTGGGTGCTGTCCATCAGGGTGCGCGTGCCGGTCTGACCCGACACCGTGACGTGCCAGCCCACGCCGCCCTTCACCCGCGTCTCATCGCCCTCGCCGCTCTGGCTGCGAACGATCAGCAGCAAAGCCGCCGCCGCCGCCACCGCGCTCAGCGCCCCCAGCCAACGCCAGGGCGACCTCTTCGTGGGCATCACCTTCTCCACGAACGCCGCCGGGGGCTGGGTCACGAAGAACGCCGCGTTCTCGGTGCGCAGCACCCGCAGCGCCTCGGCATCGGCTTCCGACTGGGCCAGCACCTGGTCGACCGCGGCGCGCTCCTCGGGCGGGAGCGCCTCGGCCTGGTACCGCTCGAGCTGGAGATCGCTGAGTCGACGAGTCATGGAACGCCTACACAGTCTGACGCATGAGCCGGATTTTCCGGGTCATTTCGTAACACCCAGCTCCTGCTTGATGTCGGCGATCGACTTACCCGCGAACCGGGCCTTCACCTGCTGCATGGTTCCGAAGCTGCGGGTGATCATCCGGTCGATGTAGAGCATGCCCGCGAGGTGGTCGACCTCGTGCTGGAGAATGCGCGCGGGCCACCCCTTCACCCGCCAGGTCTGGGGTTGCCCCTGCTCGTCCAGGCCGCTCACCTCGACCTCGTGAAAACGCTCCACCAACCCCGCAAACCCCGCCACCGACAGGCAGCCCTCGAAGAACGTCACCTTGTCCTCGCCAATGGGCGTGAGCGTGGGGTTGATGAACACGCGCACCGGCACCGGCAGGCGCTCCCGCTCGGCCTTCTCCTGCGCGGTGAGCGAGGCCATCAACTCCTCGCGGTCTTCGAGCACCAGCACGCGCCACGGCACGCCGATCTGCGGCGCGGCGAGGCCGACTCCGGGA
>VFKJ01000310.1 GCA_009885595.1 Myxococcales bacterium
ATCGCCCTGCGTTACGCCGCGGAGGGCGCGTCGCTCATCCTGGCGGACATCAACGAGGAAGGCGGGCAGCACACGCTCTCCCTGCTTCCAGAGGCGGCCCGCGCCCGGGCCCGGTTCCTCGAGGTCGACGTCACCCAGGAGCCTGAAGTGGAGGCGGCGGTGGCGCTGGCGATCTCCTCGTTCGGTCAGCTCGACATCATGGTGGCCAACGCCGGCATCGGCGCGATGGGCTTCCTCGCGCAGCTGAGCAAGGAAGACTTCGAGCGCGTCGTGGCGGTCAACCTCACCGGGGTGTTCCTCTGCGCGAAGCACGCCTTTCAGGCCATGAAGGCGAAGGGCGGGGTGATCCTCACCATGGCTTCGATCGCGGGGCTCGAGGGCACCATGAAGCTCGGCGGCTACGGCCCCTCGAAGGCCGCGGTGATCCAGCTCACCCAGACCCTCGCGCTCGAGGGCGCTCACTTCAACATTCGCGCGAACGCGCTGGCGCCGGTGTGGGTCGAGTCGCCGATGGTCGACGGGTTCGTCAAGAGCCTGCGATCGAGCCACGAGGCGGGCGTGAAGCGGCTCACCGCTGACATTCCGCTGGGGCGGCTGGGCAAGCCCGAAGAGGTCGCGGCGGCGGCCACCTTCCTCGCCTCCGATCAGGCGAGCTTCATCACCGGCATCGTGCTTCCCATCGATGGCGGCCACCTCGCAGGCAGGATCCCCACCGTATGAGCGATCTCTTCTCGTTGAAGGACACCGTGGCCATCGTCACCGGCGCCAGCCGCGGCATCGGCGAGGCCATCGCCGTTCGGCTGGCTGAACACGGCGCGGCGGTGGTGCTGGTCGCGCGCAAGCCCGACGCCCTGCACGCGGTGGTGGCACGGATCGTCAAGAGCGGCGGCCGCGCGCTGGGGCTGCCTGCTCACACCGGAAAAGCGGAAGACGTGAAGGCCGTGGTGGCGAAGGCCATCGAACACTTCGGCAAGGTCGACGTGCTGGTCAACAACGCGGCGACAAACCCGTACTTCGGGCCGATGCTGCAGATCGAAGACGGCGCCTGGGACAAGACCTTCGAGGTCAACGTGAAGGGCTACTTCGCGATGATGCGCGAGGTGGCCAATCACCTGATCGCGCGGAATGCGCCCGGCTCGCTCATCAACATCGCCAGCATCACGGGGCTGCGCTCGGCGCCGTTCCAGGGCGTGTATGGAATGACCAAGGCCGCGGTGATCTCGATGACGCAGACGCTCGCGCACGAACTGGGCGGCACGAACATTCGGGTCAACGCCATCGCGCCGGGCCTGGTGGAGACGAAGTTCGCTGCGGCGATCGTCGGGGATGAGGACCTGCGCAAGCACGTGGTCGAGCGGACGGCGCTGGGGCGGCACGCGCAGCCCGATGAGATCGCGGGGGCCGCGGTGTTCCTGGCGTCGCAGGCGTCGTCGTACGTGACCGGGCAGGTGCTCGTCGTCGATGGTGGCATTACGGCGACGTGAAGATTGGCCAGCCCTCTCCCCGACCTCCTGAGCGGAGTCGAAGGGTCCCCCGCGGGGGAGAGGGGGACAGGTCTTGAAGTCAGAGGATCTTCAGCCCCCCTCCGGTGAGCGGCGTCATCACCGCCACCATCTCCACCAGCTCGTCGTCGCTGGTCGAGTCGCCGTAGCTCTCCGCCAGTGCCCACGCGACGGGCACCCGCAGGTCCTCGAGCTCCTCCCCGCGCAGGAGGAGCGCCGTGGCCGCGCGCGCGACCGCCGCGTGCCAGCGATCCGCCGGCAGGCAGCGATCCGAGACCTGGCGCACGAAGCCGTCCGAGATCAGCCGCTGAAGGACGTGTTCGTCAGACATGTCGCTGAGGTGGCGGATTGAGCCCGGCGCGCTGCTGCGGTGACTGCCCCTGCTGGCTCCGCTCCTTCGCCGCCTGCGCCTTGAGGTTGCTGACGATCTGCAGGGTCTCCTTCTTGAATTCCTCGTAGTCGATGCCCTCGGCGTTCAAGAACGTGCTCGCGGACATCGTGTGCGCGCTCATCATCGCGGCCTCGGCGATCTCGTCTTCCGTCGCGCCGAACAGCCGCGCCGCCTCGACGTGGAACAGCTGGCAGTACTTGCAGCGCGTGGCGCCCGAGACCGCCAGGCCGATCAGCTCCTTGTACTTGTTGGGAATCTTCGTCTCGGCCAGCTGGAAGTCCGCCATCGTCCTCCAGAAGCCCTCGATCGCCGGCTCGGGAATCAACCCAACCCATTGAGGGATGAGGCCGAACGCGTCCTGAACTTCCTTCTCCACCTGTGCCCTCTTGCTTGCAGTTGCCATGACGCACACCTCCGTGCGCGGCCCCTTCGTGCGATGAAGACACGCATGCTCATCGCCGCGCGGAGAGTTGCCGGCGATCAATTGATCACCGGCACGCCTCCGAGATC
>VFKJ01000775.1 GCA_009885595.1 Myxococcales bacterium
GGAGGCGGTGCCCTCGGCGGCGGAGTTGGTGGCGGCGGTGGTGCCAGCTCATTCGACGGCGGCACCTGGACCTGCCAACTGCCGCTCACGATGAACATGGGGCCCTGGTGTACCGACGCGACCTTCGCGCAACTCCACTGCAGTGACGCCGCGCTCATCGGAGAGGGTCGATCGCTCAGCGTCGCCGTCGATCGCGATCGCGTCGCGTGGACCGTCATCGACGATCGCGCGAATGGCACCGTCTGGGTGGCGACGCGCGATGGCGGCACCCCCTCGTGCGTCGCCCCGTATTCCTATCCTCCGCTCCCCGGGGGCGCGGTCTCGCTCAGGAATGGCTTCATCTACTGGTCCGACTTCTCCGTCGCGCAGCAGCGAGGCTTCGTGATGCGCGCCCCCCTCGATGGCGGCGCGGCCGAGGTCTTCGACGACGCACCGGAGTACCCCTTCTCGCTCGTCACCAGCGACACGCACGCGTACTGGATTCCCCTGTGGCTCGGACAGATTCGCCGCAAGCCGCTGGTCGGCGGGCCGGTCGAGACTTTCGCGACCGGTCAAAATGGCCTCAACGCCATCACCATCGACGGCGCGTGGGTCTACTGGGCAGCCGAGCAATCGACTCAGATCCGCCGCGCGCCCGCGATCGGGAGCGGGGTCCCGACCACGCTCGTCACCCTGACGCGCGGCATCGGTCAACTCCAGGTGAAGAACGGCTTCGTCTACTGGCTCCCCAGCGGCGACGCGGCGGTCTATCGACGGGCGATCGCGGGGGGCGCTACCGAGGTCGTCGCCAGCAATCCGGCCACGGTGCTCAACTTCGACACCGACGGGACCCGCGTCTATTGGTTCCGCGACGGCCCTCTGCTGCAATCGGCGCCGCTGGGTGTGCAATCGGTCGTGCTGCTCACTCCGCGCGCCGCGGGCGGCATCGTGGTCGAGGGCAACGACTTCTACTTTGGCGGCGACACCCTGCGCCGCTTGCCAAAGTGAGTCTCAAGAAGGGGTCAGCGCATGGCGGGCAGGGTCAGCCTCGAAGAGCAGGAAGAGCAGCGAGCAGCGCTGGGCTCAGTGGGGCGCCTTGCGCTTCGTCGACCTCGAGTACGCGGGGCAGGGGCTGCCGCCACCCGCCGCAGTCCCTGCTCTCCAGCGCCTGCACGTAGAGCTCTTGCAGCAGGGGCACCCGGAGCCCGTGTTCGAGCGTCAGCCGGGCGCCGGTGTTCGCGTGTTCCTCCCCTTCAAGGGCGCGACGGTCTCGCTCCACGCCGGGACCGAGGCTCAGTGGTTCCGAGGCAGCTTGAAGAGCTTGAGCATTCGCAGCCTGGCCATCCGTTCGAAGTCGACATCAAGCGACCAGACCATTCCGCCTCGCTCAGCGGCGAGGGCTCCGATCAGCAGATCACCAACGCCGAAGCGCTGACCTTTCGCCGCTCCCCGGACCGCCCACTGTTCGACGAGACTCCAGGTGTCATTTGACGGGACGAACTGTTGCAGTGCCCAAACGGTGCGCTGCAGGCGGGCGACCTCGCCGGCACGCGTTCCTCCAAGGAGCTCGACCTTCACCGGCGCCGCGAGGGCAACTTCATCCTCGTCGATGAGCGCATCCAGAGTTCGTCGTATCAGCGGATCGCCGAGACGCAGATAGGAAATCCAGACCGAGGTGTCGACGAAGATCAGGACCGCCTCAGTGGCCGTCGTCGAGATCGGGCCGTGTCCACCGACACATCGACTTTGCCCGCCAGGGACTTGAGCTCCTGCAGCGCGCGCCTGCGCAAGAGCTCGCGGAGCGCGTAGATGATCGTGTCGGTCTTGGACTTGAACTGCAGGCTCGCCATCGCTTCGTTGACGAGATCCGCGGGGAGGTCGAGCGTGGTGCGCATACTTCAAGCCTAATGTTTATGCTTTCAGGCAGCAATCGAGTGCACTTCGATGCACCTGATGGAAGCGCCTTTGGGTTCTCCGAGCCGCATTTCGAGGGTGTCGTCCGGCGGTGCGGTTCATGAAGAACTCGAGCGTGGGCTTCGCGGACGTGGTGAATCACCTGGCGATCAGGCGGCTGCTCGAGACGGGCCGCTCACCTGAACCGATGGGCGGGAGCGCCGAGAGCAGGTGCTCCCCGATTCCGCGCAGGGTCGCGAGCCGCGCTCCTTCGTCTTCCACCCCGCGCGCCGCGGGGACCACCACCACGGCCGGGGCGAAGGGCGCGGTTGACGATGATCGCCCGCGGAGGAATCGAGATCTCCTTCAGGGCCGCCGTGAGCTGCCGCACGCTGGTGACGGTGTCCTCGCGCACGGCGGTGACCAGCAGCAGGCGGGTGGCGTCGCTGCGCAGCCACTCCCGATCGCGCTCGAGCCGGGTGAGCATGTTCGAGAGCACGCCTTCGACCAGCACGAGGAAGTCGGCCAGCTCGAACAGCATCCTGGTGCCGCCGATGCGCGCCAGAGCGCCGATCACCCGCGCGCCGCTGCGCGCCACCAGGCCCAGCACGCGGTGCTCACCCAGCGCGAGAGGAAGGGCCTCAAGGGAACGAAGGCCGGCGAGCTCTTTTCCTCCTCTGACTACGCGCAGCGCGCGACGGTCTCGCTCCGCACAGCGGCGACCGAGCTCACCAGCCTCGAAGCACGAGGACTGGTGGTCCGGTCTGGCGTTGGCCGCGCCACGCGCTGGCGACGCACCTGACGAGCCCTCAGGTCAACAACAGCGGCACCCCATACGCGCGCAGGCTGTCATCGTGAGAAACGAGCGTCAGCCCCTCTACGTTCGCCTGAGCGATCAGCAGGCGATCGAACGGATCGCGATGGTGCATCGGCAGACCTCGGAGCGCGTGGGCGTGAGCCGCTGTGACCGATAAAGCCTCGAAGGCTTGAGCGTCGAGGACTGCAGCAAAATCGGAGGGCAACTCGAGCTTGCCCAGTGCTTCTTTGATTCGGATCTCCCAGACACTGGCCGCACTCACGAAGACGAGGTTCTCCGGCGCGGCGAGTTGCGCTCTCACCGGCGCCTTCAACGAGGGATCGTCACTGAGCCACCAGAGCAGCACGTGCGTATCCAGCAGCAAGCGCCTGGTCACGGTCGCGCGCCCAGCGCCGCCGCGATGTCGTCGGGGAGTTCGTCAAAATCCGCAGCGACACGGATCCGTCCTTTGAGCGCGCCGGGCTCGCGTGGCGCAGCAGGCCCTCGAAACCGAACGAGCCGGGCGACGGGGACGCCCGCCTTCCCGATGAGCACCTCTTCCCCCTTCGAGACTGCCTCGATGAGGGCCGAGAGCTCGGCCTTCGCCTCGGAGATGTTCTTGAGGATCATGCGTTTACAGTAGACCAGACCTGGTCTGACCCTCAACCGGGGGGGGGCCCCCGAAATGCCTGGGCCCTTCACATTGGAGACGATCCTCATGAACCGCGGGTCGGCGATCCAGCCAACGCGGGTCGCCCCTCGAGTGGAACGGACCGAGAACGATCGAGAGCCCGCGCGA
>VFKJ01001197.1 GCA_009885595.1 Myxococcales bacterium
ACGCTCGCGCTCCTCGGGAGCGAGCGTGGACCGTCGCTTGCTCAGCGAGCCGCAATGCTCGAACTCCGGGTGGAAAAGAATGGCGCGGGCGGCTTTTGCGGCGAGACTCGCCTCATGGCCCTCAGGACTGCGTTGCTGTCCGTCGTGCTCGTCTCGTCTCTCGCCTCTGCGCAGATGCTCAACGACCAGGGGCCACCACAGCACCGCATCGTGCACAGGAACACGCTGGCGGTCCGGGTGAACCCGCTGGGGCTCCTCTACGACGGCCGCTTCGCGTACCGGCTGCGGCTGTATCAGTCGGACTCGAAGGTGCTGCGCGACAATTACCTCGGCATCGGCGTGGCGCCCTCGGCGAGCCCGATCTTCGCGAGCATCGGCCCGTACATCGAGTTCAACCCGCTCACGATCTTCGGCGTGTGGGCGATGGTGCAGGCGATTCAATACTTCGGCACCATCAACATGCTGCAGGGCTTCCCGGGCGCGCAGGCGGACTTCTCGGACACGGCGATCAAGAACAACGCCGGCAACCTCGTCGCCACCGGCGGCTACGAGGTGACGGTCGGCGCGAACTTCCAGGCGAAGGTGTCGGTGGTGCTGCTGCGCAGCCAGGCGCGGCTCATCTACGGGAGCATGAAGCTCAAGGACGGCGAGCGGATCTATTACAACCAGTTCTACGACGTGGGCATGCCCAACCAGGGCTGGGCCTTCGTGAACGATCTCGACCTGGTGTACCAATCGCTCGACAGCAAGATCGTCGCGGGCGCGCGCTACACGGCGACGGTGCCGCTCTACGATCCCGCGCGCCACCTGGACCCGAACGATCCGATCCAGGCCGCGGACAACACCATGCACCGCGTGGGGCCCTTCCTCGCGTACACGTTCAAGGTGGAAGACGGCGCGCGCTTCAACACGCCCACCGTGTTCCTGCTCGTGCAGTGGTGGCTCAAGCACCGCTTCCGCACCGGCGCCGACGTGTCGCAGGCGATCCCGCTGTTCGGGGTCGGCTTCCAGATCACCGGCGACTTCCTGCCGGTCAAGTGAGGTAGCGGGCGATCTCCTCGGGCACCGGCGCTTCGATCGAGAGCGCGTCGATCTCGAGGCAGTGCGCGTGCAGCAGGCAGCGCGGGCCTTCCGCGCCCCCGTAGAGCTTGTCGCCCACGATGGGAAAGCCGAGGGAGGCGAGGTGGGCTCGCAGTTGGTGCGTGCGGCCCGTCTGTGGAAACAGCGCCACCACCGCCACCGCGCCGTCGTCGGAGAGTCTGGTGAAGTGCGTCTCGGCGGAGATGCCGTTCGCGGTCTGGCTCGCGCGCCAGCGGCCGGGCCGGGTGGGATCTTTGGAGAGCGGGAGGTCGATCACGCCCGAGGCCGGGAGTCCTGAAGCGGTGACCGCGAGGTATTCCTTCTTCGCCCGCCCTTCGCGGAACGCGGCCGCGAGCTTCGAGGTGGCACGCGGCGTCTTCCCGAAGATCGTCACGCCCGAGGTCTCGCGATCGAGGCGGTGCACCAGGCCCGCTTGCCGGCGCAGATACGCGGTGGCGAGATCGACCAGGCTGTCACCCACGCGACCGGGGGTGGGCTGCGCGGTGACTCCCGGGGGCTTGTCGACCGCGAGCACCTCGGCGTCTTCGTAGAGCACCACCAGCTTCGGGGCCTTCGGCGCGGGTGAGGTCACCGCTTCGCCCGACTCTTCCAGCACCACCATCACCTTGGCGCCTTCGGCCACCCGAGCAGCAGCGTCCTTCGCCCGGCGACCGTCGACGTACACCGCGCCGCGATCGACCAGGGCGATCGCCTCGTCACGCGCGAGGGCGAGCGCGCCCCGCAGCACGGCTTCGACGCGACTGGGCTTCTCCACGATGAACGTGCGGCGCTTCACTCGTGGGACCGTTAGCAGCGGAACGTTGCGCGAGACAGAAGATGCGGGCTGGCAACGCCGTGCTCGGATCGGCCCCTCACCCTGACCCTCTCCCCCAAGGGGGAGAGGGGATCTTCCTTCTTTCGCCTACCACTCCGCACAACAGGGAATTGACGTGTTCCCCGACATGGAGCGCAATCACCCCGTGCAGCTCTCACTCACGACCCTCGTCGAGCAGCTCGACGATCTCTTCCTTCAACGCGCGACGCGGGCGTACCGCGTCTCCTCCGGACTGCAGCGCGAGGCCGCGCCCGTGCCCGAGCACCCCGCGCTGCTGCGCAGCGAAGCGTTCGAGGTCACCAGCGAGCTGCTCGCCAGCCCGCGCGTCGACGAAGCCAAGCACGCGCGCCTGGTGCTCCTGCGCCGCCACCTCTCGCGCGCCTTCGTCGATGGCCAGGCCGCCGCGGCGAGCGCTGCGAAGCTGGGGTTCCTGGCCGATCGCACCTTCTTCGCCGCGGCGAAGACGTGGACGCCGAGGGAAGCGCTGCGCGAGCTGCCCCGGCTCGCCTCGAGAGAGAGCCGGGTGACGCTGACCGCCGAGCTGTCCACGCTGCTCTCGGCGAACGAATCACTGGTGGCCCGCACCCTCGACCAGACGCTGGAGGCGATCGCCGCGCTCAAGTTCACCCCCACCACGTTCGTGGAAGAGCTGCACGGCCGCCCGGTGGGCCCCAGGCTCGAGGCCGCGGCCACCGTGCTCGCCCAGACGCAGGACGCCTCGCTCGATCTCCTCGGCTACGCGCTCAAGAAGCTCGACCCGCTGCTCACGCCTCGCAGCGCCAGCGCCCACGACGCCGATCGCACCGCGCTCGCGCCGTGGTTGTTCGAGGCGTTCCGCCGGGAAGATCTCACCCACGCGATCAGCCGCTGCCTGGGCGATCTGGGGCTCTCGCCCAACGCCGAGGGCCGCATCACCATCGACAGCGACGCGCGCCCCGGCCGCGATCCCGCGCCCCAGTGCTTCGAGCTGAGCGTGCCCGATCAGATCCGCCTGCTGCTCACCCCGGAGCTGGGCTTCGACGCCTACGCGGGCTGGCTGAGGGCGTGGGGCATCGCGCTGCACCGCGCGCACGTCGGCCGCGCCCTGCCCTTCGTCGAGCGGCGCCTGGGAGATCGTTCCATCGTCGACGCGGTGGGCCTGCTCTTCGAGTCGTTCCTGCTCGATGAAGGCTGGCTCAAGCGCTACCTGCGGCTGACCGCGAACCAGGCGAAGGAAGCCGCCCGCGCCTTCGCTTCTCGTCAGCTCTTGCAGCTGCGGCGCAGCGCGGGGCTTTCGCTCTACTCGCACGAGGCGATGTCTCGCGGCTCGTGGGCGGGCCTCACCGACGACTACGTGCCGCGCCTGTCGAGCGCCCTGGGCGTGGAAGTGCCCCGGGGCCAGGAGCTGTACGAGATCGACCCCTTCGGAGATCGCCTGCTGCACCTCGACGCCTTCGCCCTCGAGCAGGTGATGCGCGCGCACCTGCAAGAGCGCTTCAACGAGGACTTCTGGAGAAACCCCGCCACCGGACGGTGGCTCACGGAGCTCGCCAGCCGCGGTCAGCACGACGACGCGCCGGTGGTGGCCAAGAGCCTGGGAGTGGAGTCTGCGTCGCTGGCCGAGGCGGCCCGCCACCGGGTGCTGGTGATGGGCGCCTGACGAGGCCGGCGGAAGGGAAAGGGGGTCAGCCCTCTCCCCGACCCTCTCCCCCATAGGGGAGAGGGAGCCAGAGATGTCACGTCACTTCTTGGAGAGCTTGGCCGCGATCTTCGACTTCACCGCGCCCTTGAGCGCGACGGTCTTGGACTTCGGCGCCTGGTGGGCCTTGAGGCCCCGCAGGAGCTGCATCTCGATGAGGAGGAGCTCGTCAGCCAGCTCTTCGTTGCCGTTGTGGGCCTGGGGCAACGGCGACCTCTTGTCGACGCTGGCGCCATACCGCATCCGCAATGCCTGCTCTTCGCGGGTGGTGGTCGTGGCCGTCTTCAGCGCCGTCGCGACCAGTTCCTTCGTCACCACCGCAGTGTTGCTACCCTTGCGCTCCATGATGGTTCCTGTCCTTTTCGAGTACCTGAACAACCGGCCATGTACGATGCGGCCAAACCGCAACTGTTGGGCAGTGTAGCGATCGACCTTCACCCCGCAAATTTTCGGACTGAGATTTCCGGCGGACGGACAGGTCCCCGTAAAGGGTCGAAAACCGTCCTGCTTTCATCCACTTGCGGGGTAGGTGAGTTGCCTACTCCGCGTCGTCGTCGGGCTCGCCGGGTCCACCGGAGCCTGGCACGCCCGCGTCCGAGGTCTTCCGGTCGATGCCCATGCGCAGCAGGGCGGCGGCGATGCCGTCGGGTTTGTCTTCGTCGGCGAGGAAGTCCTGGGGGGCCTCGATGAGGGGCGCCTTGCCGACGCCGGTGACGGCCGACTCGATGACGAGGTGAAGCTCGGAGTCGGTGTCCTTCGTCTTGACCCCGACGCGGCCGTCGAGGCGGGCCTTGAGCACCACGCTGGTGGCGGCGTCCACGTAGACCTCGCCCTGCAGCGAGCGCGGCTGGCGCGAGTCGTAGAAGAGCTGGCGGCGCCTGGTGGTCTCGTCCTGGCCGTTCTTCGGCGTGGCGAGCGGGGGCAGCTTCGCGCCGGTCTCGGGCAGCACGTCTGCGAGGGTGACGGCGTATTTCCAGGCGGTGCGGCCCTCGAGGCTCGAGGTGCCCTGCGCGTTGAGCTTGAGGCGGCCGCCGAAGATCTGATCGAAGTCGCGCAGCGCGCCCGACGCCTCCTCGCGAATGCGCTCGGCCATGCCGCGATCTCTGCGGCGCTCGCGCAGCTTGCCCGCGCCGTCCTTGCCGTAGGTGCTGCGCGCGTAGACCTTGCCCCCGACGCGCATCACCTCGAGCCCCTGCTCGTTGGTGTTGGTCATGCGCGCGATGAAGTCACCCGACATGCCGCCGGGGCCGGAGAGGAGCTCGCGCGATTCCTTGAGGCGCACGTTCTTGCCGCCGGTGCTCCATTCCCAGGTGATGCTCGCGGTGTACGTATGCGGGCCGATGCGCTCGGTGGTCTCGGCCGCCCCCATGCCGAGGATGCGGCGGGAGATGGTGACGCTGTCGGCGGCCTCTTCCGGGGGCAGCTTCTGGCTGGCGGCGGCGACGGCCTGCGGCGGATCTTCGGGCGAGAAGATGCGTTTCTTGGCCGCTTGATCGACCGGATCCTTGCACGCGCCCAGCACGCAAACCGCGATGAGGAAGAGCCGCTTCACGAAGGCGGGCACCCTACACATCGCTTCCCATCGCTGCCAGTGTGGATTGGCAGCCGCGCGCTGCTATACGCCGCGCATGCAGAGCCTCCGCGAAAAGCTGCTCAAGGCCGGACTGGTCACCGAAGAGTCAGCGAAGAAAGCCGAACTCGAGAAGGCGGCGAAGCCCGCTCCCCGCCCGCCCTCGAACGAGCGCCCGCGCGATTCCCGCCCTCCCAGGGAGGATCGCCCTCCGCGCGAGAACCGCCCTCCGCGCGAGAACCGCCCGCCGCCCCCCCGCCGCGATGATCGGGGAGGTCCGCCGCCGCCGCGTCGCGAGCCGGAGTCGCGCCTGCCCAAGCTGCCGCCCCTGCAGGGCAGCAAGGAGGCGCACCGCCTTCAGGCCCGCAAGCAGGTCGAGCTCGATCGGCAGCTGCGCGAGCTGGTGCTGGCGAACACCGTCGCCGTCGAGCCGGGCGCCACGCCGTTCTATTTCGTCACCCGCAAGAACAAGCTGCGCCGCCTCGAGCTGACGCCGGAGCAGGCCAAGCGCCTCGAGTCGGGTGAGCTCGCGGTGGTCGAGCGCCCCGACCCGGACAAGATCGAGCACGCGCTGGTGACGCCTTCGATCGCCGAGGAGCTGCTCAAGCTCTCCGAGCGCGCGGTGCGCTTCCTCAACAAGGAAGGCACGAAGGTCGGCTTCCTCACGGACGAGGAGATCCACCAGCGCGCGTCGGAAGCCGACGCTCCTCCCGAAGGCGCCGTGGCAGAGACGGGTCCAGCCGAGGCGGCCACCGAGCCCGCCAAAGAGGCGGAGACCTTCATCACCATCAAGCGCTCGCCGTTGGGCTGAAGCGCCGCTCAGGCGACCAGCTGGGCGGCGAACAGCGCGTGGATGTCGTCGGGCAGCTCGCAGCCGGCGAAGGTGCTGGTGTCGATCGCCGCCTGCTTGAGCACGATCACCGCGCAGCGCTCGCCGTTGGAGTCGCGGTAGAGCGTGAAGCGCGAGGTCACCGAGCGCTTGGAGAGCTTGAGCACCTCCATCTCCACCCGCGCGATGTCCCCCAGGCGCAGCGGGGCGAAGAACTCCGCGGTCGAGTTGACGATGGGGAAGCCCAGCTTCCGCTCCGCCAGCACCTCGGCGTAGGTCACCTTCGCGTGCTCGTTGAAGAAGTCCTCGAACGTGCGGTGCGCGAAGTCGAAGAACCGCGCGAAATAGACGACCCGCGCCCAGTCGATGTCCGCGAACCGCACCCTCAGCTTCGATGTGAACGCCATGAAGCCGCTCTTACCTCAGCCGGCGGAAGACGCGCGCCACTCCGGCAGCGTCGCGCCCGCCCATGTAGACATAGGAGCTCTCCACCGCCAGCGCGTCGAAGCTGGTGAGTTGAGAAGGCCCCACCCCCGCGGGACTCCAGCGGGTGCCGTCGAAGCGCGAGAGGCCCAGGCCCGTGCCGGCCACCCAGAGCTCCGTCGCCGACTCCACCGCCGGCGCGGAGATCTCGCCGGAAAGCGCGCTGTCGACCTGCCAGCCGCCGTCCTCCGGCCGCCGCGCCACCGCGCCCCGCGCGCTCGAGGCGATCACCCAGGTGCCGTCGGTCGCCACCTTCGTCCACGGCTCGTTGGTCGAGACCCGGCCCAGCGAGGTGGTGCTGGGGACCTCGACGGACGTCGCGGTGACGGTGGCGCTGCCCACCCCGCCCTGCCCCGCCACGAAGATCTCTCCGCGGGTGGTGCGGGCGCAGTCGAGTGGCGAGCGCAGGTTGAGCTTGGTGACGAAGTCCCACTGCGCGCCGTTGGGGTTCTGCTCGTAGAGCGCGGCGCCCGCGTCGGGGGTGCGCGTCATCACGCCCAGCCAGTCCGCGGAGCCGCACACCGCGATCGGAGTGGCTCCCAGCCCGAAGTCTCCATAGCCCGTGCCGCCTTCGCAGTTGGTGGTGCAGGACATCAGGCGGGCGGCGGGCGTGAGCGCGACGGCGCCGGTGGCCGAGAGCTGGAAGTCGGAGATCACCGGCATGAAGAAGACGATCACCTCGGTGAAGGTGCCGCCCGCACTGCGCAGGAGGTACTGGTTGGAGACGAGGGCGTAGATTTCACCGGGGCGCGCGGAGAGGCGCTGCACGGTGCCCAGGGTGCCCGTGGGGACCTGGAGGGCGACCTCGGTCCACGGGGCTTCGGCGCCGCCGCCGCCACCACCGGTGACTCCGCCTCCGGTTCCTCCTCCCGTCTGGCTTCCGCCTCCGGTCTGAGCTCCGCCTCCGGTCGCGATTCCGCCGCCTCCGCCCGTGGCGGTGCCTCCGTCAGGGCGTGGCGGGGTGAGGGCTCCGCAGCTGAAGCCGAGGACGAGGAGCGGAATGAAGAGACGCAAGCCCCTCACCCCGACCCTCTCCCCTGTGGGGGAGAGGGAGGTCAATTGCCGAACGCGTTGATGCCGGTGATCGCCTTCCCGAGGATCAGCGTGTGCACCTCGTGCGTGCCCTCGTAGGTGGAGACGCTCTCGAGGTTGAGCATGTGGCGCACCGGCGGGTACTCGTCGGTGATGCCGTTGGCGCCGTAGATGCCGCGGGCCACGCGCGCGATGTCGAGCGCGACCTTCACGTTGTTCCGCTTGCACAGCGACACCTGCTCGGGCGACGGCTTGCCCTCGTCGGCGAGGCGCGCGAGGCGCAGCGCCAGCAACTGGCCCTTCACGATCTCCTGCAGCATGTCGGCGAGCTTCTCCTGCGTGAGCTGGAAGCCGGCGATCGGCTTGTTGAAGGTCTTGCGCTCGAGCGAGTACTCGCGCGCGCCCTCGAAGCACGCCACCGCCGCGCCCATCACCCCGAAGGCGATGCCCATGCGCGCCTTGTTGAGGCACGAGAGCGGGCCCTTGAGCCCCTGCACCCCCGGCATCATCGCGGACGCCGGCACCCGCACGTCCTGGAAGGACAGCTCGGCCGTGTACGAAGCGCGCAGGGAGAACTTCCCCTCGATCTCCTTGGTCACGTAGCCGGGCGTGCCCTTCTCGACCAGGAAGCCGCGGATCGACTCGGCGCCGCCGTCATCGACCTTGGCCCAGACGATCGCCACGTCGGCGATGGTGCCGTTGGTGATCCACATCTTCGCGCCGTTGAGTAGGTA
>VFKJ01001200.1 GCA_009885595.1 Myxococcales bacterium
AGTAGGCGTAGAGCCGGTTGTAGAGGAAGTAGTCGGTGGCGTGCAGCTTGAGCGCCATCTCGTCGAGGGTCTGGCCCGCGTTGATCGAGGCGAAGAGCTTCTCGTCGAGGCTGCCGGGCCTGGGCGGATCGACCAGGTTCTCCGGCACCAGCGAGAGCGTGCACGCGCCCGAAGGAAACGCCTCGCGCATCAGCTTCCAGGCCTGCACCCGGAAGTCGCTCTCCTTGTGCACCTCGACCAGCGGCACCTCGACCCGCACGCCCTCGGGCTGCGGCGGCTTCTTGCCCGCCTCGAAGCGAAAGCTGCCCTCGACCCAGTTGAAGGCGTCGAGCACCGTCTCGCGGAACTTGGTGCTGAGCACCACCTCGAGGGTCTCGCGCGACACGGCGCCGATCATCTCGAGGATGCGCCCCAGGAAGACCTTGGTCTCCTTCTGGGTGGCGTAGGCGCGGTGGAACTGATCTTCGGTGATGTGGCCCAGGTTGATCAGGTACTGGCCCACGTACTCGCGCGGCAGGTTGGACGAGGCGTTGTAGATGGCGCCGTTCTCCAGCAGCACTTCCTTGTGGACGCCGCGGTACTCGAGGATCAAGGCGCCCGTGGCCTGGCGATTCCACAGGTAGACGACGAGGTCCTTGAGGGGCATCGTCGCGAAGTCACCAGCCAACCCTCGCATCAGGCGCCATTGTCATGCCTCCCGAGATCCACGTCTACGGAAAGCCCGGCTGCTCGTTGTGCGACGAGGCGCTCGAGTTGCTGGATGACACCAGCGCACGTTTCAGCTTCGTGGTGGTGGGTCACAACATCCTCGAGGACCAGGTCGCCTTCGAGGCGTACCGCTACCGCGTGCCAGTGGTAGTGATCGGTGGAATCGAGCGGCTCGAGTTGCGGTTCGACCTTCATCAGCTCGAGGCGGCGTTGATCGCCTCACAGGTGCCACGACGTGAGTGAAGACAACCGGATTGCGGCGTTTCGACAGGTTCCAAGGACAGGTGTCATCTACGTCACCGCAGAGGCCACCGCGCGCGGCTTCAGCCCGCGCGATCCCGACTGGTGCAACTTAGGGCAGGGCCAGCCGGAGACCGGCGAGCTGGCCTTCGCCCCCAGCCGCATCTCGCGGGTCGAGATTGACGTCGACGATCAGGAGTACGCGCCGGTCGCAGGCCTCTGGGAGCTGCGCGAGGCGATCGCCGCGCTCTACAACCGGCTCTACCGGAAGGGGAAGAAGTCCCAGTACACGGCGGAGAACGTGTCGGTCTCGGGAGGAGGCCGCGCTGCGCTCACCCGCGCTGCCGCCGCCCTGGGGCACGTCAACCTCGGGCACTTTCTTCCGGACTACACCGCGTACGAGGAGCTGCTCGACATCTTCAAGGCGTTCACGCCGATCCCGATCCTGCTCGATGGGGATCGCGGGTACGCGTTCACGCCTGAAGAGCTGCGCAAGGAGATCCTCGGGCGCGGGCTGGCTGCAGTGCTGCTCTCCAACCCCTGCAACCCCACGGGCAAGGTGGTGCAGGGCGAGGAGCTGGAGAAGTGGGTCGCGATCTCCCGTGAGCTCGACTGCGCGCTGCTCGTGGACGAGTTCTATTCGCACTACCTCTGGAACTCACCGCCGGGCCGGCTGCCGGTGGAGAGCGCCGCGCGCTACGTGGAAGACGTCAACCGCGATCCGGTGGTGCTGTTCGATGGGCTCACCAAGAACTGGCGGTATCCGGGCTGGCGCACCACGTGGACGATCGGGCCCAGGCAGGTGATCGACGCGGTGGCGTCGGCGGGCAGCTTCCTCGATGGAGGCGGGAGCAAGCCCCTTCAGCGCGCGGCCATTCCCCTGCTCGAGGAAGCGCACGTCGTCCAGGAGACGATGGCGATTCACGAGGTCTTCCGCGCGAAGCGGGATCGGCTGCTGGCGGGGCTGCAGCGGCTGGGCGTTCGGGTCGACCGCGTTCCTGACGGCACCTTCTACGTCTGGGGGAACGTGGCGCAGCTGCCCGCGCCCTTGAACGACGGCATGGGGTTCTTCAAGGCGGCGCTGGAGAAGAAGGTGATCGTGGTGCCCGGCGAGTTCTTCGACGTGAACCCGGGCAAGCGGCGGTCGTCTCGCGCGTCGCGGTTTCGGCAGTACGTGCGCTTCAGCTTCGGGCCGTCGATGGCGACGATGGAGCTCGCGCTCAGCCGGCTGGAGCAGCTGGTCGCACAGCACATGAAGTGAAGGGTACGACTCGGTTGTTCCCCAAACCGGAGCCGGTTCCGGTTTCGGGATCGCGGCCTCCAGAGAAACGACTCTGGACCTCGAACGTCCTCGCCCGAAGTGAGAGGCCTGTTCGGCTCGAGCACCGCCGAAGACGCAGCGCACACGCGTTCCCTCGAGGCGTCCCGCTGCGCCAGCGGCATCAGCTGATGATCCTGGTCTCGCGAGCGATGCGAATGACGGTGTCCTGGATCATCGGCCAGGTCGACACCGCGCACGCCAGCAGCCCGCGTGAATTGACGATCTCCTGACCGTCATAGCCGTACGTGTTCCCCGCGAAGTCGACCAGCATTCCGCCGGCCGCCTCGATCACCGCCTGCGGCGCGCACGAGTCCCACCGCGAGCTGCGATCGCTCGGGTGCAGATACAGCTCCGCCTCGCCCATCGCGAGCAGCGCGCACTTGAGCCCCACGCTGCCCTGCTCGCGCACCTGGGTGATCCCCAGCGCCTCACGAATCGCCGCGGTCTTCTTCGACTTGTGCGAACGCGAGACCAGCAGCCGCAGGTCCTTGGTGCTGTTCACCTGCGGCATCTTCAGCTCGCGCCGTTGCTCACCCAGCTCCACCACGCAGGGGTGCCCCACCGCGCCGCTCCACAAGGCGCCCTGCATCGGCGCCAGCACCACCCCCGCCACCGGCGCGCCATCGATCGCCAGCCCGATGTGCACCGCGAACATGCCGTTGCGATCGACGAACTCGCGCGTGCCGTCGAGCGGATCCACGAACCAGATCCGTCGGTTGGTCGGCACCTGGTTGGCGGACTCCTCGGCCACGATGTCGTCGGCGGGGAAGGCCTGCTGCAGCCCTTTGACGATCAGCTCATTGGCGCGCTTGTCGGCCTCGGTGACGGGACCTGCGCCGCCGCCCTTCTGCACCACCGCGAACGGCGTCTCGTACACCTGGCGAATGACGGCAGCCGCCTCACGCGCGAGCCGGCCTGCGATCTCGAGTTCCTTCGTGTACACGCCACTGGAATAGCGCGGATCTGCCCGGAGCGCGTCGCGAAGGCAGTTTCTATGTAGGTAGAGTATATAGAAGGCATGGCCAAGAACACGCGCGCGAAGATCTTCTGGTCAGGAGGAAGCCAGGCCGTCCGGCTCCCCAAGGCCCTCCGCCTGCCGGGGACGGAGGTGTCGATTCACCGCAGCGGTGATTCGCTCGTGCTGGAGCCGATCGAGGGCGGGGATAGCTGGGTTGGCTTCTGGGATCGGATCGCGCCGCTGGCCAACCCCATCAAGCGGCACCCGACGCGGCCCGCCGAGAAGCGCAAGCCGCTGTGAGGCTGCTCCTCGACACGGACATGTGCATCGCGATCATGAACCGCGACGAGCGCATCCGGTCCCGCCTCGAGGCGACGGTCCCGTCGCAGTTGCGCATGAGCGCCATCACGCTGGCAGAACTGCGCTTCGGAATCGCGAAGAGCGACAGCGCGAGGAGGGCCACGGCCAACCTGAGGATCCTGCAGGCGAAGGTGGCCACGGTGCCCTTCGATGAGGCCGCGACGCTCGAGTACGGCGCGCTCCGGAAGCAGCTCGAGGGGCGGGGAGCACCCATCGGCCCGCTCGACACTTTGATCGCCGCCCACGCGCTCTCGCTCAAATGGACCCTGGTGACGCACAACACGCGCGAGTTCCGTCGGGTACCTGGGCTCAAGGTGCAGGACTGGCTCTGAGTGGGATCTCGAGTGGGCCCAGGCGCCGGCGGCTGGGCCGGCGCCCCCCTCGCTGAGCGCCGCCAGCTTGCTCTTGAAGACCGTGGAGCTACCGGCGGGGCAGCACCGTCAGCACCACCTCGCCGCCCGGCTCTGCAGGCACGCTCAGCAGCGAGATG
>VFKJ01000844.1 GCA_009885595.1 Myxococcales bacterium
CCCGTGCCCATGCCCGTGCCGCAGTTGGTCGCAGGGCCGGCGATCACGTTGAGGGTCATGTCCCACGTCTGGGTGGTGGTGACCGTGAGCCTCGAGCCGGCGGGAATCGTCGCCTGATAGACCACGTCGGCGGTGGCGCTCGCGCTCACGCACGAGCCACTCGACGAGAACGAGTAGTCATTCGCGAGGCCCGTGGTGGTGGAGTTGATCGTCGTGTTGTCCCCGATCGCGAGCGGGGCTGCACAGGTCTCGCCAGCGCTGGTCGAGCCGCCGCCACCGCCGGTCGTGCCGCCCCCTCCGCCGGTCGCAGTGCCGCCGCCCGTCGCAGTGCCGCCGCCCGTCGCCGTCCCGCCGCCCGTCGCCGTGCCGCCGCCCGTCGCGCTGCCGCCGCCCGTCGCCGTCCCGCCGCCCGTCGTCCCGCCGCCACCACCCGTCGTGCCTCCGCCGCCACCGGTGTTCACGGCGACGCACTTGTTGGAGGAGCAGATCTGGCCCGCCGCACACTCAGTGTTGAGCGTGCATTCTTTGGTGGGGGTGGGGCAACCGAGGAAGAAGACCGCTGCAGAGAGCAGCGCGAGGCGAAGGGGGGAATTGTTCATAGAGGGGCCGCTTACCACGGAGTACCTGAACGTTCAGGGGGGAATGACTCCCCTCGTCACCGCGGTGCGTCGTGTCCGGGGCGGATGCCGGGGTGGGGGCCGCCCGTTAACCTGCGCGAATGTCGGAGCCGCGCCTGCGGGTGCTCGAGTCGATCGCCGACGCGCCCAGGCAGGGCTGGAACGCGCTGCTGCGCCCAGGCGACGCGCCCGTCCTCCGGTGGGAGTGGATCAACGCCATGGAGGCCTCCGGCTCCGCCAGCCCCGAGCGGGGGTGGGAAGCCGCGCACTTCACGCTCTGGCGCGGAGACACCCTGGTGGCCGCGGCGCCCGCCTTCAAGAAGCACCACTCGATGGGCGAGTACGTCTACGACTTTGGCTGGGCGAACGCCGCGCAGCAGCTGGGCGTCGAGTACTACCCCAAGCTGCTCGTCGGCCTGCCCCTCTCGCCCCTCACCGCCCGCCGCTTCCTCATCGCCGCAGGCGAAGACGAGCCGAAGCTGCGCCGGGTCCTGCTGAGCGCGATGACCGCCTGGGCGCAGGACCAGCACTGCTCCTCGGTGCACGTGCTCTTTCCGCCCGAAGACGAGGCGCTGGCGCTGGAGAAAGACGGCTTCTTCCGCCGCAGCACCATGCAGTACCACTGGCAGAACCCGGGCTACCGCAGCTACGACGACTACCTCGCGCGCTTCGATTCCAAGCGCCGCAACCAGTTCAAGCGCGAGCGTGCCGCCGCCGCCGCCCAGGGCATCTCGCTGCGCACCGTGCGCAGCGCCGAGCTCACCCCACGCCACTCCGAGCTCGCCTGGCGTTTCTACGAGGCCACCGCGTCGCGCCACGCCTGGGGCCCGGTGCAGCTCACGCGCGACTTCTTTCACCGCGCCTTCGCCGACATGCCGGACGCCATCGAACTGGTGGTGGCCGAGCGCGCCGGCGAGGTGATCGCGGGCGCCTTCAACCTGCACAACCCCAGGCGCCTCTACGGCCGCTACTGGGGCTGCTTCGAGGAGCACCCGTTCCTCCACTTCCACGTGTGCCTGTACCACTCGGTGGACGACGCCATCGCGCGCGGCCTCGAGGCGTTCGAGCCGGGCGCCGGGGGCGAGCACAAGATCTCCCGGGGCTTCGAGCCCACTCAGATCCACAGCGTGCACCGCATCTTTCACCCCGGCCTCGAGCGCGCGGTGAAGGACTTCTGCCGTCGCGAGCGCGCCCAGGTGGAGCAGATCACCCATGACTCCGAGCGCATCGCCGGCCTCAAGCCCTGGCCGCTGCCGCCCAGTCCATGACAGCGAGCGTCGCTCTGCTAGAAGGCCCTCGTGCGTCTCCTCGTGGTCGTAGCCCTCGCGTCGCTCGGCTTGGCTTGCGGGCCCCCGTCGATCGCCGGGAGCACCTTCGAAGGTGACAGCGAGGGCTGGACGGTCTCGAACAACGGTCCGCTCACCACCCCGACCCTGGTGCGGGAAGGCGGCAACCCCGCCGGCCACCTCTGCGGCAAGGACGAAGGCGACGGCGACACCTGGTACTTCGTGGCGCCGGTGAAGTTCCTCGGCAACGCCTCGAGCGCGCTGGGCAAGCGCCTCACCTTCGATCTCAAGCAGGGCAGCATCTTCAACCAGGTGCGCGGTCGCGACGTGGTGCTCAACGGCGGCGGGCTGGCGATCACCTGGTTCATCAAGTTCGCGCCCGGCCTCGATTGGACGCCCTATTCCGTGCGCTTCGACGCCACCTCGGGCTGGCGCATCGACGAGCCCACCGGCCCCGGAGCGGACGCCACCGAAGACGATCTCCGCATGGTGCTGGGCGATCTGCGCAGCCTGCGCATTCGCGGGGAGTTCTTCGACGGCCTCAACGACACCGCCTGCATCGACAACGTCTACCTCGGCCGGGACTGAGCATGGCGGCGTACGAGTGCACGAAGTGCGGGGCGTGCTGCGTGGCGCCCGACATCGCCGCCCTCGACAAGCCGCTGGGCCTGCGCTGCCCGCACCTGGGCCCGGACAACCTGTGCACCGCGTATGAGAACAGGCCCGCGGTGTGCCGCAGCTATGCCGCCGACGAGCTGTGCAAGGTGATCGAGGCGCCGACGCTGGAGGAGCGGGTGGCGAAGTACCTGGCCCACTTCGAGCTCACCGAAGAGGCTCGCGCGGTGAGTGAGCGCGGGGTCACTTCACTCAAGGCAAAGAGGTAAGCCCTCTCCCCGACCCTCTCCCCCGCGGGGGCGAGGGAGACAAGGGTCAGAGATCCAGGCGGCCCAGGGCGACGGCGAACTCGGCGGCCAGCGGCATCAGCTCGGTCTCGCTCAGCTCACCCACCACCGA
>VFKJ01001098.1 GCA_009885595.1 Myxococcales bacterium
AGTACCAGTTCGCCTGCCTTAGCCCCTCACCCCGACCCTATCCCCCGCGGGGAGAGGGAGAGCTACTCGAGGTTGAACTCCACCCGGCGGTTCTGCTCGCGACCCTCGGGGGTGTCGTTGGTGGCAGTGGGCTTGTCCGGCCCGAAGCCGACGGCCTTGAGGCGCTCGGCCGCCACCTTCTTCTTCACCAGGTAGGCCTTCACCGCGTCGGCGCGACCCTGCGAGAGGGTGACGTTCTTCTCCCGCACGCCCGTCGAGTCCGTGTGCCCCTCGATGCGAATCTTCAGCTCGGGGTGGCTGACCAGCACGTTGGCCACGTTGTCGAGCAGGGGGAAGGACTTCGCCAGCACCTGGTTCTTGCCGGTGGCGAAGTAGACCTTCTCGAGGATCTGCAGCTTGTCGGCGGTGATGATCACCAGCTGGCGCTTCTTCGCGGGACAGCCGGCGTTCTCCGGCACGCCCTTCTCCGTGGGGCAGTTGTCGACCGCGTCCTCCACGGTGTCCTGGTCCTGGTCGCGCACGGGGCAGCCCTTGCGCTCGGCGGGACCGGCCTCGGTGGGGCAGGCGTCGACGTCGTCTTCCACGCCGTCCTGGTCCTGATCGCGCACCGGGCAGCCCTTGTGATCCGCCGGGCCCGCTTCCTTCGGGCACGCGTCGACGTCGTCTTCCACGCCGTCGGCATCGGCATCACGCACCGGGCAGCCGTTGCGCTCCTTCGTCCCCTCCTCGGTGGGGCAGCGATCGAGCTCGTCGTCGAGGCCGTCTCCGTCGGTGTCAGGCACCGGGCAGCCCTGGCGTTTCGCGACGCCGGGCACGCGCGGGCACGAGTCGGCGGCGTTGGTGAGGGTGTCGCCATCGGCGTCCAGCGCTCCGCAGTCGCGGCGCAGCGCCTCGACGCTCACGCTGGCGTCGCACTTCGGCTTCGGCGCCTCCAGCGGCGGCTGCAGCGCGAGGCCCAACATCACCCGGACGGCAGGCGTGCCCGGCAGCGAGCCGAAGCCCGGCCCACCGAGGGCGTACAGCTCGAACAACTTGCCCAGCGGGTAGCGCGCGCCCAGGAGCAGCTCGCCGCCGCCCTGGCCCGCGTCCAGCCCCAGCCCGCCGCGCCAGCTCAGCTCTCCGCGCAGCCCGTCGCCCAGGGTGGTGAGGGAGAGACCGTAGGTGAAGCTCGACGCCGCTCCCGACTGGCTCACGTTGGGCGCGTCGTTCGCCCTGGGTGCACCGCGCACCAGCACGCCCACTTCACCGCCGGCCCGCAACCACGGCAGCAGCGTTCGGCCCACGCACAGCCGCGGCGCGAAGCTCAGCGGGGGGGAGTTGGAGTACGCGGCGGCCAGGCCGATCGGCAGCCCCAGCCCCAGCTGAAGCGAGAGATCGACGGGTGAACCGGCGCGCTGTCGCAGCAGGCCAAAGCGCCCGGTCAGCCAGGGCGTACCCAGGGCGGTGCTGACCGGCTTCGCCACGTCGAACGCGCTCAAGTCATCGCCGCCCTGCCAGAGCACGATGGGCAGCTGCAGCCCCAGCTCGAGCCAGTCCAGCGGTGCCCAGGCGCCGGCGAGGTGGGTGGTGAAGCGGCTGCCCACGATCGCGCCCAGCCGCTCGTTGGTGCCCTGGCGATGGAGCAAGAGCGAGTCGTGCTGGTAGTGCGCGGTGATCGAAGCGCGCCAGCTGCCCTGCTTCATCACGTCGCCGGTCTGGTTGATCAAGCTGGCTGCGGCGCCGGTGTTCAGATCGAGCCGCTCCAGATCGAAGCCGGCCACCTGGGCCGAGGCCGAGCCCGCCACCAGGGTCAGCCCCAGCAGCGCAGGCGCCGCAGCGCGCCGAACCCGCCTCCGGCTCAAGGACGCGAGCACCAGCAAGGCCAGCCCGGCGAGCAGCGAGCTGCCGTCGGTCGCACCGCAGCCGCAACCGCCGCCGCGGATGAACACCTTGTCGGGCTCGGCGATCAACGGCGCCACCACCACGTAGTTCCGGGTGGCGCTGCCCACGTTGCCGGCCTCGTCGGTGGCGCGCACCAACACGGTGTGATTGCCGTCGCCCAGGGCGGTGACGTCCAGCGGGCTGGTGCAGGGCGCGAACGTGCCCTGGTCCAGGCTGCAGGTGAAGGTGACCGGGCTCTCGTCGGCGGTGAAGGTCACCGTGGGTACGGTGTTCTCGTCAGCCTGCGTGATGGTGAGGTTCACCACCGGGGGCCGGGTGTCGATGCGCACCGTCACCGCCACCGACCTCGGCGACTGGTAGCCCATGAACTCGGCCTGGGCCGTCACCACCCGCGCGCCGTCGGTGAGCGCGGTGCCGGGCGTGAACGTCCACCGGCCCATGGCGTTGGCGGTGGTCGTCCCTACCTGCACCCCGTCCACGAAGACGGTGACGGTGGCGTTGGGGGTGGTGCTGCCGCTGAAGGTGGGGGTGGCGTCGTTGGTGAGGGTGTTGGTGACCGGCGAGGTGATGGTCACCGTCACCATCGGGATCTCCACGGTGAAGACGCTCACCATCGAGGACGGGCTCACGTTGCCGGCCGCGTCGAGGGCGACGGCCGCCACGTGGTGCTCGCCGCTGGCCAGCTCGGTGGGCGAGGTGCACGACCACGCCCCCGCCGCGTCGGCGACGGCGGTGCACACGGTGCGATCATCGACCGAGACGCGCACGGTGCTCAGCGGCGCCGCGGTGCCCGAGTAGGCGGGCGTGCGCGTGTAGACGGTGGCGTTGTTCGCCGGCGCGACGATCACCGGGGCGGCGGGCGCGGTGGCGTCCACGCTCCAGGTGCGGCTGGCCGGAGTGCTGTCGGTGCTGGCGCCGTTGACCGCGCGCACCTCGAGGGTGTGGTCGCCGTCGGTGAGGTTCTGGAACGAGGTGGGCGTCACGCAGGCGGCGAAGGTGGCGCCGTCGAGGCTGCACTCGAAGGTGGCGCCCAGCACCGTGGCGCTGAAGGCGAAGTCGGCGGTGCGGCTGCTCACCTGGCCGCGGGGCCCGGCGATGATGGCCGTGTCCAGCAGCGCGGCGTCCACGGTGAAGGGCACGGCGGCCGAGGGCGCAGAGGCGTTGCCCACCACGTCGCTCGCGATGGCCGTGACGGAGTGGCTGCCCACGCTCAGCGCGCTGGGCGCCGCGCAGGAGAAGGCCCCGGCGGCGTCGGCGACGGCGGTGCAGGCGGGCTGGCCATCGAGGGAGACGACCACCGTGCTGCCCGGCTCAGCGGTGCCGCTGAAGACGGGGGTGGCGCTGGTGGTGGCGTTCGAAGCAGGCGCGAGGAACACCGGGGCCGCGGGAGCCACGGTGTCGACGGTCCAGTCGCGGGTGTCGGGCGAGCCGTCCCGCACCGCGCCGAGCACCGCGCGCACTTCGAGGTGGTGCGCGCCCTGGGCGAGGCCCGTGAAGCTGGGGGCCGCGCTGCAGGCGGTGAAGGCCGCGCCGTCGAGGCTGCACTCGAAGGTGGCGCCGGTCTGGCTGGCCGCCACGGTGAAGTCAGCCTGGGTGCTGGCCACCAGCCCGGAGGGGCCGGTGAGCAGCGTGGTGTCGGGCGCGGCCGCGTCCACGGTGAAGGTGCGCGGCAGCGAAGGCTGCGAGACGTTGCCCGCCGCGTCGGTGGCGGTGGCGGTGAGCGTCTGCTGCCCAGGGGTGAACGCGGTGGTGCCGGTGCAGCTCCAGCTGCCGTCAGCGGCCACCACGGCGGTGCACACCGTCTGTCCGCCGTTGCTCACGGTGATGGTGCTGCCCGGCTCGGAGACGCCGCCCAGGCGGGGGAAGGCGCCGGTGGTGGCGCCGGCCACGGGCTCGAGGAAGCGGGGAGCGTCGGGGGCGAGGGTGTCCACCGTCCAGCTGGTTTGCGCCGGGGTGAGATCGCGGTTGCCGGCCGCGTCCACCGCGCGCACCAGCAGTACGTGCAGGCCGTCGGCGAGCGAGCTGAGCGCGAGGGGATCGCTGCAGGCGCTGAAGACCGCGCCGTCGAGGCTGCACTCGAAGGTGGCCGTCTCGCTCGCGGTGAAGTCGACGTTGGCGCTGGCCGAGTTGACGACGCTCGCGGGACCCGAGGCGATGGTGGTGTCGGGCAGCTGCGCGTCGACCCGCCAGGTGTAGGCGACCTGGGCGGAGTTGGTGGCCGCGTCCGTCGCGCGCACGGTGAAGGTGTGGTCGCCGTCCGAGAGGCCGATCAGCGGGTGCGGCGAGGTGCAGCTCGCGAAGGCGCCGTTGTCGAG
>VFKJ01000406.1 GCA_009885595.1 Myxococcales bacterium
CCATCTCGGCGCTGACGCGTTCATTCTCAGGCCGACCGAGTCGACGGCGTTCCTGGCGCGCGTTCGCGCGGTGCTGGTGCCGCCAGAGGCGACCTCGCCCCCTCCACCGCATCAGCCCACCGTGGACGAGACCGGGTTGCTGCGCGAGTACAACGAGACGCTGGTGCGCAAGCTGGAGGAGCGCACGCTGCAACTCGCGGAGAGCAACCGGCGGCTGCAGGGCGACGTCACCGCGCGAGCGGCGGCGGAAGGCGCGCTGCGGGAGAGCGAGGAGCGCTTTCGCCAGCTGGCAGAGAACATCGCCGATGTCTTCTGGCTGAAGGACCCCAGCCGCAAGGAGATGATCTACGTGAGCCCCGCGTACGAGCGCATCTTCGGGAAGACCTGCCAGAGCCTCCTGCAATCACCTGGCGACTGGATTGAGGCGGTGCACCCGGAGGACCGTGAACGGTTGCAGGCGCCGCTTCCCTCGGACGAGACCTACCGGATCGAGCGGCCCGACGGCTCGCTCCGCTGGATTCGCACCCGCGCGTTCCCGGTGCTCGACGCCAGCGGCGCGGTCTACCGGGTGGCGGGCGTCTCCCGCGACGTCACCGAGCAGCGCAACCTGGAGGCGCAATTTCGCCAGGCGCAGAAGATGGAGGCGGTGGGGCGGCTGGCCGGCGGGGTGGCGCACGACTTCAACAACCTGCTCTCGGTGATCCTCAGCTACACCACGCTGGCCCTCGACCAGCTCAAGCCCGGCGATCCGCTGCGCGACGACATCGACGAGGTGCGCCGGGCGGGCCAGCGGGCCACCGGGCTCACCCGGCAGCTCCTGGCGTTCAGCCGGCAGCAGGTGCTTCAGCCCAGGGTGCTGGAGCTGAGCCAGGTGCTGCTCGGCATGGAGAAGATGCTGCGGCGCCTATTGGGAGCGGACATCGAGCTCTCGCTGCTCGCCCCGCGGCCGGGGGGCAAGGTGCACGCCGACGCCAGCCAGCTGGAGCAGATCATCATGAACCTGGCGGTCAACGCGCGCGACGCGATGCCCCGGGGAGGCCACCTCACCTACGAGGTCAGCAACGTGGAGCTGGAGCTCGCCTTCACCGCCGCGCGCCCGGGGCTGGTGCCGGGCCCGTACGTGAAGCTGGCGGTGACCGACAGCGGCCAGGGCATGGACGCCGCCACCCGCGATCGGATCTTCGAGCCCTTCTTCACCACCAAGGAGGCGGGCCAGGGCACCGGCCTGGGCTTGTCGACGGTGTTCGGCATCGTCAAGCAGAGCAACGGCCACATTCACGTCTACACCGAGCTCGGCCAGGGGACCTCGTTCACGATCTACCTGCCGCGCACGGATCGGGAAGTGGAGCAGTTGCAGGAGGCGCCCCCGGCCGCCGAGACGCTGCGGGGGACCGAGACGATCCTGGTGGTGGAGGACGACGACCAGGTGCGGGAGACCACCCGCGCGATCCTGCGGCGCAACGGCTACCACGTGATCGACGCGCAGAACGGCGGCGAGGCGTTCCTGGCGAGCGAGAAGTTCGGCGCCACGATTCATCTGCTGCTCACCGACGTGGTGATGCCGCGCATGAGCGGTCGCGAGCTGGCGCAGCGCCTGGGGCCCACGCGGCCGGCGATGAAGGTGCTCTACGTCTCCGGCTACACCGAGACCTCGGTCGTGCATCACGGCGTCCTCGACTCGGGGATCTCGTTCCTGCAGAAGCCGATCACCCCCGACGGGCTCCTCCGCAAGGTGCGCGCGATCCTCGCTGCGTGAACCTGGCAGTCGGAGGAGGGCGCCGGCGCCCATGACCTCCCGGGGGAAAAGGGGTATGGGCGCCCTCCAGCCGTGCGCATCGAGTTCTCCGTCAGCACCTGGGCCGCCTGGGCCCCCGGCCTCACCTCTCCCGAGGCGTGGCGCGCGTGGGCCCTCGGCCCGCCGCTGGCCCCGGTGGGCCCGGAGACGCCGCCGCTCACCGAGGTGCCCGCGATGGCGCGTCGCCGGGTGGAGAAGCTCGGCCGGCCCGCCTTCCAGGTGGCGCAGTGGTGCCAGGGGGAGGGGCGCGGCGCGCCGTTGATCTTCGCTTCCCGTCACGGAGATCCCGGCCGGGGCGCCGAGCTGCTCATCGCACTGGCGAAGGGCGAGCCGCTGTCCCCCACCAGCTTCGCGCTCTCGGTGCACAACGCGATCGGCGCGCAGTACTCCATCATCCGCGCTGACACCACGAACGTGACCGCGCTCTCCAACGGCCTGTTCACGGTGGAAGCGGCGGTGATCGAAGCCTTCACCCACCTGCGCGACGGCCACCCCGAGGTGATGATCGTCGTCTACGACGCCACCGTGCCGGCGCTCTACGCGGGGCACTGCGACGAGCCCCCCGCCGACTTCGCCTTCGCCTGGAAGATCGTCCCGGGGAAGGACTTCACGCTCGAGCCCGCGGAGCTGCCCGCCACGCCTTCGGTGGTGCTGCCGCACGGCCTGGCGGTCTTCCGCTTCTTCCTGGGCAGCGAGGCGAGCCTTTCGCGGGGCGATGAGCTGAGCGGCTGGAAGTGGAGCCGGCATGTTTGATCGCCCCTGGCGCATCGCCGCCACCGGCTTCTGCTTCTTCGTGTTCGGCGCCGCGGGGATGTTGCTGGGGATCCTCGTCATGCCCCCGATGCTCTTGCTGGTGTGGAACGCCGAGCGAAGGCGCCGCCTCTCGAGGCTGGTCGTTCACCACTTCTTCCGCTTCTTCATCGGGCTGATGAACTTCGTGAAGGTGCTCTCGTATGAGCTGCATGGCGTCGAGCGCTTGCAGCGGCCGGGGTTGCTGGTCCTCGCGAACCACCCCTCGCTCATCGACGTCATCTTCATCATCTCGCTCATTCCCCAGGCGGGCTGCGTGGTGAAGTCGGCGCTGGTGCGAAACCCCTTCACCCGCGCTCCAGTGAAGGCCTCGGGCTACATCACCAACGACACCGGGCTGGGGCTGGTGGAGGACTGCGGCCGGGCGCTCTCGAGCGGGGAGACCCTGGTGATCTTCCCCGAAGGCACCCGGACCCCGCTGTCAGGGCAGGTCTCGCTTCAGCGGGGGGCGGCCAACGTGGCCATTCGCTGCCGCAAGCCTGTGACCCCCGTGGTGATTACCTGTACCCCCCGAGGGCTGGCCAAGAGCCAGAAGTGGTACAGGGTGCCCCCCAAACGAATGCACTTCGTCATCCGCGTTTACGACGATCTTCAGGTAGACAGCTTTCTGGAATCGGGGACACCGGAGCCCCTCGCGGTCCGCAGGTTGAACGAGCAGTTGAGGTCATTCTTCGAGCAGGAGTCCGTTCGTGCAGCCCCTTGAGCAGGAACTCGCGCAGTTCATCATCGACACCCTGTCCCTCGAGGACGTGAAGGTGTCTGACATCGATCCATCCGCGCCGCTCTTCGTGAAGGGGCTGGGGCTCGACTCGATCGACGCCCTCGAGCTCGGGGTGGGGTTGCAGAAGAAGTACGGCATCAAGCTGTCAGCCGACGCGGCCGAGACCAAGAAGCACTTCGCCTCGGTGCAGTCGCTGGCGGCGCTGGTCGCGAGCCACCGCGCGGGAGCCGCGTCATGACCAAGGACCAGCTCTTCCTCAAGTGCGTGGAGATCCTCCACGAGACGTTCGATCTCCCCACGGAGCGCATCAAGCCCGAGTCGCGGCTGTACGAGGAGCTCGACATCGACTCCATCGACGCGGTCGATCTGATCGTCCGGATGAAGCCGATGGTGGGCAAGCGGCTGCAGCCCGAGGCGTTCAAGGCCGTGCGCACCGTGCAGGACGTGGTCGACGCGCTCCACATGCTCATTCACTCCGACGCGGCGCCCCCGCCTCCCTGAGAGGCCCGCCCCGTGGGCAGGAACCTCGCCTTTGCCGCGCTGACGCTGTGCTACCCGCTGGCCATCTGGCTGCTGGGCGATCGCGTGGAGCCCCGGTGGCTGGCGCTCTCGTTGGTGCTCCTGGGCGCGCTGCGGCTGGCGGCCACCGGTCAGCGCTTGTGGGTGGGGCTGGCCCTGGGCGCGTTCGCGCTGGCGGCGGTGACGGGCGTGCTCAACGTGGGGTGGCCGCTGCGGTGGTACCCGGTGTTCGTCAATGGCTCGATGCTGGTGTTGTTCGGCGTGACGCTGCTGCGGCCGCCCTCGATGGCGGAGCGGCTGGCGCGCCTCAAGGAACCCGACCTTCCGCCGCACGCGGTGGAGTACACGCGCAAGGTGACGATGGCGTGGTGCGGCTTCTTCCTGGTGAATGGCTCGATCGCGGCGGCGACGTCGCTGTGGGGCACCGACGCGCAGTGGGCGCTCTACAACGGCGGCATCGCGTACGGGCTGATGGGCGTGTTCGCAGGGGCCGAGTACCTCGTTCGCCTCAGAGTGAAGGCGAAGTTCCCTCTCCCCCCCAGGGGAGAGGGTCAGGGTGAGGGGCGAACATGAACGCGCCCGTCCGCCGAGTCGCCATCTACCTCGAGGATCGCGAAGCCTTCGCCGCGGCGCTCTTCGCGGCCTGGTCCGAAGGCAAGCAGGTCTTCCTGCCCGGCGACATTCTCCCCGCCACGACGCAAGCGCTCGCTCCTCACGTCGACGAGTGGATCAGAGACGGTTCACCCCTCTCCCCGACCCTCTCCCCTGGGGGGGAGAGGGAGAGGTTGCGCGACTTCGAAGGGCTGGTGGTCTTCACCTCAGGCTCCACCGGCGCCCCCACGGCGATCCCGAAAAAACTCCGCCAGCTCTTCGACGAAGTGAAGACGCTGGAAGCGACCTTCGGCGCGCTCCTGACGCCAGACACGAAGCTCTTCTCCACGGTCTCGCACCAGCACATCTACGGCCTGCTCTTCTCAGTCCTCTGGCCCCTGCTGACGAACCGCCCGCTGACGCCGCGCCGCCTCGAGTACCCCGAAGAGCTCGAGCAGGCGCTCGCCACCGGCCCCTGCGCCCTGATCTCCAGCCCCGCGCACCTCAAGCGCCTGCCCGAGATCGCGCCCTTCAAGACCCAGCTGCGAGCGGTGTTCTCCTCCGGCGGCCCGCTCCCCGAAGAAGGCGCCGCCCGCGCGCTGGCGTTGCTCGGTCACCAGCCGATCGAAGTCTTCGGGAGCAGCGAGACGGGCGGGGTGGCGTGGCGCCAGGGCACCACTTCGAGCTGGCGCGCCCTGGCCGGGGTCGAACACCGCCGCTCCCCGGAGGGCGTGCTCGAGGTGCGCAGCCCGCACCTTCCCGACGCCACCTGGTTCACCACCGCGGATCGCGTCGAGCTCGCCGGGGACACTTTTCGCCTGCTCGGTCGCGCCGATCGCATCGCGAAGATCGAAGAGAAGCGCGTCTCGCTCGAGTTGCTGGAGCGCACGGCGGTGGCCAGCGGGTTGGTCACCGAAGCGCGCGCGGTGGTGCTGCCGGGAGCGCGGGTGAGCCTGGGCCTGGTGGTGGTGCCCGCGCGCCCCCTCGAGCGGAAGCAGCTGATCGATGAACTCAAGGCCGCGCTGGAGCAGGCCGTGGAGCGGGTGGCGCTGCCGCGTCGTTTCCGCCTGGTCGAGGCCCTGCCCATCAACGCCCAGGGCAAGGTGACTGAAGAGGCGCTGCGAGCCTTGTTCTCCCTCTCCCCCGAGGGGGAGAGGGTCGGGGAGGGGGCTGACCCCGCGGTCGTCTGGACGCAACGAACGCCCACAGCCGCGAGCCTCGAGTTCCCCATCACCAACGACCTGCGCGTCCTCGACGGCCACTTCCCGGAGGCGGCGGTGGTCCTCGGGGTGGCGCAGGTCGACTGGGCGATCGGCTGGGGACGCGAGGCGTTCG
>VFKJ01001057.1 GCA_009885595.1 Myxococcales bacterium
CCCGCAGTCCGGCACCGAGTCCTGCCAGCCCAGGCCCGGGAGCTCGATGCAGGTGGCGCCGCCGCTGCCGGAGCACGCCGCGCTTCCGTCGCTCGCCTGCGTCCACTGCCGCGTCTGCTGGCCGTCGCAGTCGTAGTCGTAGCGCAGCCCGCCACAGGTGCGCTCGTTCTCGAAGTACGCGGTCTGGCCCGGGTGCACGTCGGCGTCCGCGTCGCAGCAGTCACCCGCGGGCTCGCTGGCCCTGGCCTCGTGCGCGTCGCCGCAGCTGAGGTTCTGCGAGACCAGGGTGCTCTCGAGGCGGAACCCGTCGTCGTCGTCGTCGCGGTAGCAGCGCTCCTCGCCGTCGCAGTCGGAGTCCACCTCGTCGCCGGGCAGCTCGGTGGCGCCCGGGTGAATTTGGGCAGCGGTGTCGTCGCAGTCCTCGCCCCGGGTGGCGTAGCCCGCCGGGGGCAGCGCTCCGCAGCGCTGCTCGCCTGGGCCCGCCTGGCCGAAGCCGTCGCCGTCCGCGTCGCGGAAGAAGGTGGTGCAGCGATCGCTCGCGCACTGGCACCCCGCCGTGCAGGGCTCCTGGGCCTGCAGGGCGGGCCCGCACACGCCGCTGGCCGTGCAGAAGGCCTCCCCTCCGCAGGCCGCGGGACACGAGCCCGGTGGGGAGCAGCCTTCGATGCAGGCCCCCGCTCCGTCGCAGCTGGTGTTCCCGCACTCATTGTCGGGGTCCGTGTCCACCGGCCGGGGCGTGCAGGTACCCGCGCTGCCGCTCAGCGCGCACGACCGGCACGCCCCGGTGCAGGCGGTGTCGCAGCACACGCCGTCCGCACAGAACCCGCTCCCGCACTCGCAGCCGTTGGAGCAGGTGCCGGAGCTCTGCTTCGCCACGCACGCCCCCGCGTTGCACCAGCTCGTCGTCGTCTCGCACTCGGTGCCGCAGGCCTGGGAGCAGCTGGTGCGGCACGCGCCCGCGCCGTTGCAGGTGTAGGCGCCGCACCCGTCTTCGGGATCGCTGCCCGCGGGGTGGGGTGCGCAGGTGCCCAGGGCGCCGGGCTGGTTGCACGACGCGCAGGTGCTGCCGCAGGTGGAGCTGCAGCACACGCCGTCGACGCAGTTCCCGGTGCCGCACTGGGTGCCGGTGGTGCACGCCGCGCCCAGGGCGAGCTGCGCGGTGCACGCGCCGTTCATGCAGCTGTGGGCGGCCGCGCAGTCCGCGGCGCTGCTGCAGGTCGAAGGACAGCTCGCGCGGGTGCCATCGCACAGATACGGCGCGCAGCCAGGTGAGCCAGCGGCCCCGTCCGCGCGGGGTTGGCAGGTCCCTCCGCTGCAGGTGTCGCACGCGCCGCCGCAGCCGGTGTCGCAGCACACGCCCTCCACGCAGTGGCCGCTGGTGCACTGCGAGGCGCTGAGGCACAGCTGCCCGTTCCCGCGGCGCGGCAGGCAGCCGCCGGTGATCGAGCAGTACTGGGTGGCGATGCAGTTGGCGTCGCTCGCGCACGAGAGCGGGCACCCCGAGCTGGTTCCGTTGCACAGATACGGCGCGCAGCTGGGGTTGCCGGGGCCGGTGGCGGCGAGGCAGGTGCCCACCGAGCCGCCCACGTTGCACGCGTTGCAGGCGCCCGTACACGCGCTGTTGCAGCACACGCCGTCGACGCAGTTGCCCGAGGCACACAGGCTCGCGCCCGTACACGCGGCCCCGTTGGCCAGCCGGGTGACACAGCGGCCGGCCTGGCAGAAGCGGCCCGCGGCACATTGCGCGTCGACCGAGCAGGACGAAGGACACGCGGCGCCGCTTCCGTTGCAGACGTAGGGAGCGCAGGAGGGCCAGCCGGACGTTCCTGCGCTCATCGGCGAGCAGGTGCCGGTCTCGCAGGTGTCGCAGGCCCCGCCGCAGGCCGCGTTGCAGCACACGCCGCCGACGCAGTTCCCCGAGGTGCACTGCGAGGCGGTGGTGCACGCGGCGCCGTTGCCTCCGTTGCTCACGCACGAACCGCCGGTGCAGTTGTAGCCATTGGCGCAGCCGCCAGAGGTGGTGCAGCTGGAGGGACAGCCCGTCTGGGTGCCGTTGCACAGGGTGCCGGAGCAGGAGGGCCGGGGCAGCGTGCCCGCGGACGCCGTGGTGCAGGTGCCCGGGGTGGCGTTGCAGACGTCACAGGCGCCCTCGCAGCCGGTGTCGCAGCAGAACCCGTCGGCGCAGTGATGCGAGGCGCACTGGCTCTGGCTGGTGCAGGCCTGGCCGTTGGGCCGTGGGGCGCCGCACCTGCCGCCCAGGCAGCCAAAGCCGTTGGCGCAGTCGGAGTCCTGGGTGCACGCGGCGGGGCAGGTGGCGCTGGCGCCGTCGCACACGAAGGGCGAGCAGCTCGGGCTTCCGGGAGAGGCCGCCGCCACCGCCGCGCAAGTGCCCGCGGTGCAGGTGTCGCAGGCGTTGTCGCACGCAGAGCTGCAGCACTGAGCGTCGACGCAGTGCCCGGACAGACACTGGTTTCCTGTGCTGCACGCCGTGCCGTTTCCCAGCTGCGCGACGCAGGTGCGGCCCGGGCCGCAGTAGAGCCCCGCGGCGCATTGGAGATCAGTGGTGCACCCCGAGGGACAGATGGGGCTGCTCCCGCCGCACACGGAGGGCGCGCAGCTGGGGTCCCCGGAGGCGCCTGCCTGGGCGGGGACGCAGCGGCCGATCGCCCCGGGTGCGTTGCAGACCTCGCACGCGCCGGTGCACGCGGTGTCGCAGCAGGCGCCGTCGACGCAGAAGCTGGACGAGCACTCCGAGGCGGTGGTGCACACCGCTCCGGGCTGGGAGCGGGGAAGGCAGTCGCCTGAAGGGGCGCAGTAGTAAGTGCTCACGCACTGGCTGGAGTCGGTGCAGCTCAAGGGGCAGCCGCTCGAGGCGCCGGCGCAGACGAACGGCGCGCACGAGGGTTCTCCCGGCACCCCGGCGTCGGTGGTGGTGCAGGTGCCGGTGCCGCAGCGGTCGCACGCGCCCTCGCAGCGGGTGTCGCAGCACGCCCCGTCCGCGCAGCTCGAAGACAGACACTGCACGTCCGCCGTGCACGCGGAGGCGAGCGCGCGCTGAGGCACGCAGCCCGTAGGCTCGCAGTACTCGCCCGAAGGGCAGCGGGAGAGATCGGGTGGGCACTGCGGGCCGCCGGTGCAGCGCTCTTCGAGATCGCAGTCGCCTACCACCGGCCGGCAGGTCATTCCCGCCGCCTCGAACCCATCGGCGGGGCAGAAGCCCGCGAGGCAGCGCTCGGCGAGGTCGCACGTGCCCGCCGCCCCTCTGCATTGGAGGCCGTCGCAGTCGGGATCGGCGCAATCGGTGACGCCATCGGCGTCGTCGTCCAGGCGGTCGTCACACCGCAATTCGTGCGCGCCCCGCACGCCCTCGGGAGGCAATGGCCCGGTGGAATCGCGGCCGGCCTCGCAGCGGCCGTTCGCGCAATGTTGGCTCAGCGGACAGTGGGCGTCGCTGGAACAGGGTGCGCCGGTCAGCACCGGCAGGCACGACAGCACCCAAAGGGAGATCAGAAGTCCCGACAACAGCCATCGCACCCCGCGCTCCGTGCCCAAAGCAGGCCCCCCCTCGTTGAACGACGGAACTGAGTAACCGCGTCAGGTGGGGGCGGGCGCGCTCGATTCTGGGGAGTCGGCTCAGCGAATGTCGATGGCGTAGATGCGGTTGGCCCGGGTGCCGAGCACCGCGCGACCGTTGAACACCGCGGGCGACGACTCGATGTCACCCTCGAGCTGGAGCTTGGCGACCTCCAGGCCGGTGCGCGCTTCCAGCAAGCGCACCACGCCCCCGATGCCGCCATGGAGCAGCCACGCGTGCCCGTCTTCGTCGGTGAGCAGGGTGGGCGTCGACCAGCTGAAGAGGGGGAACTCGTAGCGCCACTCCTCTTTCCCGGTGTCCTTCTTCAAGGCGACCAGCACGCCGTTCTCCGGCCCCGGGCAGCGCGCGAGCACGAAGAAGACGAGGTCGCTCACTTCTCCGCTGCCCACGGTGGGGGTGGCGAAGACGCCGGCGTCGATCTTCTTCGGGGGGCCGGCGGCGCCCTGGCAGGCGTAGCCCTTCTCCCACTCGGGCCTGCCGGTGAGGCCGTCGAGGCGGCGCAGCCAGGTCTTTCCCCTGGGGCCCGTCTTGTCGACCTCGGTGCCGGTGTAGAGCTTGGGGCCGGAGGGTTCGAGCTCGAGCGCGAGGCTGGCGTCGGTGTCGTCACCCGCCTCGAACTTCCACCGCGGCGTCATGGTGCGCAGATCGACGGCCTGCAGGGTGCCGCCGTTGTCGGCGAAGAAGGCGAGGTTCTGCAGCACGGAGAGCGAGTTCTCGATGCCGAAGTATTCGTTGCCGGGAGACTTGTAGCGGTAGCGCGCGACCTCGGGGGCGACCTTCAAGGTGAGCGCGAGGGGATCGAAGTCGGTGTGCAGGCGCAGCAGGTAGAGCAGCCCGTTCTCCCCGCCAACCACGTAGGTGTCGGTGTTGCGGTTGAGCAGCCCCGACGAATCGAAGGCGCCCCAGCCCCTGCGTGGCGCGTCGCGATCGCTGCCGGGCAGGAAGAAGACCTCGGTGTTGTCGATGAGCTCGAACACCCGCAGGCCGATGGGCTTGTTTGCGGGAATGCCCTGGCCCACGAAGAGCAGCGGGTACGCGCGGGGATCGAGCGAGACGCTGCCCTTGATGGGGTTGCCGGTGCGCAGCATCGGGCGGCTGCGTCGGCCGGTGGCGAGATCGATGAAGTGCACGTTGCCGTCGAGCGAGCCCTGGATCACCTCGACGAAGTCCTCGCGCTGGCGCAGGGGCCCGAGCTTGGTCATCGAGTGCCGCACCACCGCGGGCCAGCGGACGATCACCGGCTGGCCGGTCCACCC
>VFKJ01001230.1 GCA_009885595.1 Myxococcales bacterium
AGCCGCGCGCCGAGACCCGCTGCCGCTCGAGCCGCGCCTTCTCGGCCACCGTCAGTTGCTCGCTCGCGCCCGCCAACACCGCCTCGGGCGTGAGCAGCACCTTCGTGGTGCCGGTCGCCAGCTCGAGTTCGAAGAGCACCTGCACCGCGTCTTTGGGCCCGCTGCGAAGGAAGAGCGCCGACTTGCCGTCGGGCGTCACCTTCACCGAGACCGGCCGGCCCGCGAGGTAGCGACGGGTCTCGGCGAACTCCCTCAGGAACGCGGTATCGGTGATCGGAGCGGCAGTCAGGAGCGTCATCACGAGGGCTTCCATGGGGAAGCGCGCCTCTTAGCATTCGCGCTCGGACCGTAGACCTCGAAGGCTTGATTCTGGTCAAGTGCGTCGCCATGTCGACTCGAGCGGTCTTGATGAGCGCGGTGGCGGTGGCGGTGGCGGCGTGTGGCAACAACCCCCTGGGTGGTGACGGCGGCACCGGCGGCGGGAGCGCGAGCAACGCGCCCACCTATTACAAGGACGTGCTCCCCATCACGCAGGTCTCCTGCAATGGCTGCCACGGCGCGGGCGGCATCGCGCCCTTCGCGCTGGACAGCTACGAGGCCGCCAGGCTGAAGGCGCCGCTGATGGCCGACGCGGTGAAGAACAAGCGCATGCCGCCGTGGCTGGCGAGCAAGGACTGCGGCGGCCCGTTCGTGGGCGATCGATCGCTGAGCGACGCGCAAATTGGCGTCATCGACGCGTGGTTCCAGGGCGGCGCGCTCGAGGGCAACCCCGCCGACGCGCCCGCGCCCGCCGGCGCCGCCGAGGTGCTGCCGAAGGTCGACCTCACCCTGCAGATGCCGCAGGCCTACACGCCCACCCTCACGGACGACTACCGCTGCTTCATCGTCGACCCCGCGCTCACGCAGCAGCAGGTCATCACCGGCTACGACATCAGCCCCGGCGAGAAGCGCGTGGTGCACCACGTGATCCTCTACCTCGTGCCGCGCAGCGTCGCGCTCACGAAGGACGCGCAGGACAGCCGGCCCGGCTGGGAGTGCTTCGGCGGCGCCAACGTCAGCACCGACGGCACCCTGGGCGCGTGGGCTCCCGGCGGGGCGGCCGTGATCTTCCCCGAGGGCACCGGCATTCGCGTGGGCACCAACCAGGTGCTCGCGATGCAGGTCCACTACAACACCGAGAACGCGGTGCTGCCTGATCAGACCTCGGTGAAGCTCATGTACGGCACCGGCGCCGAGCGCAGCGCCTACCTGCTCCCGCTGGTGGCCGACAACTTCACCATCCCCGCCAACGGCCAGAACTATGCGCACAGCGAAGATTTCCCCAACAGCTTCGGCTTCACGCTGAACCTCTGGGGGTTCCTCCCCCACATGCACACCAAGGGTCGGAAGATCAGCCTCACCGCCGGCGCCGCCAACGAGTGCCTGGTCGACATCCCGCGCTGGGACTTCCACTGGCAGACGCAGTACTTCCGCAAGACCGCCTACCAGCTCAGCCGCACCAGCGCGGTGCACCTCAACTGCACCTGGGACAACCCCACCGCTTCGGCGGTCACCTGGGGCGAGGGCACCAGCGACGAGATGTGCTTCGCCTTCGTGTACGCCACCCTGTAATCCAGCGCTGATCATCCGGTGCCGCGCGGGCCGACTCGCGCTACAAGGCCGTGCATGAGTTACACGGTTCTCGCCCGGAAATACCGCCCCCAGGCCTTCGAGGCGATGACGGGCCAGGAGCACGTCGTCCGCACCATCGAGAACGCGATCAAGCTCGATCGCGTCGCGCACGCCTACCTGTTC
>VFKJ01001109.1 GCA_009885595.1 Myxococcales bacterium
CCCGCAGGGGAGAGGGGGACAGTCAGTCCTTGGCTTTGAGCTTGCTGTCGTTCTCCGCGATGAAGCGCCGGAGATCGTCGGCCATGTCGAGCAGCTTGAGCCACTGCTCCTTGTAGAGCGTCACCGGGAAGCGGCCCATGCCGTACACGGACACCGCGCCCTTCTCGGACACCTTGAGCGAGATGCCCTTGCTGGTGCGGGCCTTGAGCGACTCCATCTCGGCCTTGAGCTTCGCGACTTCTGCCTTCAGGTCATCTTCGGTCGACATGAGGAGGCACCCTACTCCGGCGCGGAACCAGACACTCTACCCCTCTCCCCGACCCTCTCCCCTTCGGGGGAGAGGGAGACTTTCACGGGGCGAGCAGCTCGCGGCCGTCGCTCTCGAGGAAGCGCAGCACCTGCTCGCGCGGCTCGACGAAGTCCCACATCACGTTGTGGCCGTTGTACGCGCTCACCTGCGCGGCCGGCAGGTAGCGGGCCGGGTCGACGCGCACGAAGGCGTGCAGCGGCGCGGTGCCCGACTGCACCTCCAGCTGCGAGAGGCCCAGCGCGCCCGCGAGGTCGACGCTGGTGTCGAGGGGGATGATGGTGTCGCCTAGCCCCGTCTGCTGCAGCAGCGCCACCTCGGGCTTCTGCGCGCCGGCGAAGTTGATCGGATCTCCGGGATCGAAGAAGGGCTGCGCCGCCACCCGGAAGAGCGGAAACGAGGCGACGTACTCCGGCGAGTCGAAGGCGAGCTCGGTCTGCGCCACGATGAGCAGGCCGATGAGGTCCTGCAGGTTGCGGCTCATCACCACGTTCGCCAGGCCCGCCCCGGGCACGTTGAGCACCACGCTGGTGAGGCGGTTGGCGACCGGCACGAAGCCCGCGCCCATGATCGCGCCCATCGAGTTGCCGAAGTAGCGCAGCCGCGGCGCCACCTCGGGCTGGCCATCTCCGTCGACGTCGATGGTGACGGCCGCGCGCTCGACCTGCAGCAGATCGAACGTCATCTCGCGGAAGCGGTCTCGCAGCGCGGGCAAGTCGTCGATGCTGAAGAACTGCGTGAAGGTGCCGCGCCCGCCGTGGTTGGGCGCGTCGATGCCGATGCAGCCCATTCCGCGTCGCGCGAGCGCCTCGGCCCACTCGAGGCAGTAGCCCTCGAGGGTGCCCACCCGCGGGGTGTTGCGGCCAGCCACCCCGTGCTGGCCCATCACCACCGGCCAACCGCCCGCGGGCCTGGGCCCCAGGGGCAGCGTGAGCACGAAGCGCAGCGGCACCACCGGCGCCAGCGCAGGGTCCGCCACCCAGTCGGCGCGCATCAGGGTGTTCTCGCGGAGATCCTTCGCAGCGAGCTCACCGATGATCACCGCGCCCACGTGGGTGGCGGGGCGACCGAACGCCTGCTTCTCCAGCCACGGGGTGATGGTGCTCCACTCGGGGTCCGTGGGGCGCCAGGTGCCCACCAGGCGGCGGCCGTTGTTCTCGTCAGCCACCACCCCCTGCGGCGGAATCGTCACCG
>VFKJ01000846.1 GCA_009885595.1 Myxococcales bacterium
CACCTACCGGGTGCGCGACGTGTTCCGGGAGATCTCCCAGGCGGCGTGGCAGTGCGGCGACCCCGGCCTGCAGTTCGACACCACCGTCAACGGCTGGCACACCTCGGCGAACACCGCGCGCATCAACGCGAGCAACCCCTGCTCCGAGTACATGTTCCTCGACGACACCGCCTGCAACCTGGCGTCGCTGAACCTGATGCACTTCCGCACCATCGACGGTGACTTCGACACCGAGGCGTTCAAGCACGCGGTCGACATCACCCTGCTGGGCCAGGAGATCGTGGTCGGCTTCAGCCGCTACCCCACCGAGCGCATCACCCGGAACTCGTACGACTTCCGCCCGCTCGGCCTGGGCTACGCCAACCTGGGCGCGCTCTTGATGGCCTCGGGGCTCGCCTACGACTCCGACGCCGGCCGCTGCTACGCGGGCGCCGTCACCTCGCTGATGGGCGGCCGCGCCTACGCGATGAGCGCGCGCATGGCCGAGCACCTCGGCACCTTCGCGGGCTACGCCGTCAACCAGGAGCCGATGCTCGGCGTCATCCGCAAGCACCGCAAGGCGGCCTACCAGCTGCCCGTCACCGGCGAGCCCAAGCTCTTCGAAGCCCAGAAGCAGGTCTGGGACGAGGCGCTGCAGCTCGGTGAGCAGTACGGCTACCGCAACGCGCAGGTCACCGTGCTGGCCCCCACGGGCACCATCGGCTTCATGATGGACTGCGACACCACCGGCATCGAGCCCGACATCGCGCTCATCAAGTACAAGAAGCTGGTCGGCGGCGGCATGCTCAAGATCGTCAACCAGACGGTCCCGTTCGCGCTGCAGAAGCTCGGCTACCGCAGCACCGAGATCGAGGCGATCATCAACTACCTCGACAAGAACGACACCATCGAGGGTGCCCCGGGCCTGAAGGCCGAACACCTCGACGTGTTCGACTGCGCCTTCCGTCCCGCCAAGGGCAGCCGCTCCATCCACTACATGGGGCACATCAAGATGATGGGCGCCGCCCAGCCGTTCCTCTCGGGCGCCATCTCCAAGACGGTCAACCTGCCGCACGAGGCGACCGTCGAAGACATCGAGATGGCGTACATGGAATCGTGGCGCGCCGGCCTCAAGGCCGTGGCCGTCTACCGCGACGGCTGCAAGCGCAGCCAGCCGCTCAACACCAAGCGCGACGAGAAGAAGGCCGACGTGGCCGTCGCCGCGCCGCAGGTGGTGGTCGAGCGCATCGCCCGCAAGCGCCTCGCCGATGAGCGCCGCGCCGTGACGCACAAGTTCAGCATCGCCGGCCACGAGGGCTACCTCACGGTGGGCATGTATGAAGATGGGCAGCCCGGTGAGCTCTTCATCACCATGGCCAAAGAGGGCAGCACGGTGTCGGGCCTGATGGACGCCTTCGCCACCGCGATCTCGCTCTCGCTGCAGTACGGGGTGCCGCTCAAGGTGCTCGCCGACAAGTTCGCGCACACCCGGTTCGAGCCGTCGGGCTTCACCAACAACCCCGATCTGCCGATCGCCAAGTCGATCACCGACTACATCTTCCGCTGGCTGTCGCTGAAGTTCCTGCCGCAGGAAGGTGAGACCGAGTCGATGATGGAGGTCGAGGCGAAGAAGATGGCCTCGACCCACGTGCCGCGCGTCTCGCCGCCCGTGGTGGCCAGCCAGGAAATGCAGTCGGCGTTCTTGAACCAGGCTGACGCGCCGCCCTGCCCCGTCTGCGGCACCATCACCGTGCGCAACGGCGCTTGCTACAAGTGCCACAACTGCGGTGCCACCACCGGCTGCAGCTGATATTGATTTGTTGCACACCCGCTCGGGCCTTCGGGTCTGAGCGGGCAGAAAATGACGGTCGATGGATTTTTGGAGAAACAAGGGCAGCCGGTCACGGTGAGCCCAGACGGGGCGGACGCGAAGAGCGGCCCTGTCGATTGATTCTCGGGAGGGGGAGCGGCTTCAGGCAACTGAAGCCGCTTTTTTCTGTTTTCAGCGGCCTTGAGTGCGCCCTCGCCTTGCGCAGGTCGAGCATGACGGTCAGCGGCTCGATGGGCGACTCGATGAAGCCATGGTGCAGGTAGAACGACTTGGCCCCCTCGTGGAGCGCATGGCAGAGCAGCGCCCGAACCCCGAGGTCCTCCGAGAGCCGTAGGCACCGCAGCACCGCGTCCTTGAGCAGCCCGGTCCCAATCCCCTGCCCTGACCAGGCTTCGTGCACCGCCAGGCGCCCGAGCACCACCACGGGAATCGGCTCAGGCATGTTCCGTCGAACGGGCCCCGGGGCGCTGGCGTGAAGGACGGACCCCGCGGCCAGGGCGTAGTAGCCGACCACGTGAAGTGCGTCGCAGACCACGAAGGTCCGCGAGGCGCCCTCCAGTTGGTTGCGCAGGGCCCGGCGTTTGAGCCACTGCTCCAGCACCGGCTCGGTGCAGCGAAAGTCCTCGAGGTCGTGCTGCTCGTCGAGGGGCGCCGGCGCCGTCAGGCTCACTTCGAGCGCCGCTCCCAGGGTGCCCGGCGGGCGAGGAGGCGCTTGATCGCGCGGGTCTTCAGCGGCGCGTCGAGCGACTTCACGAAGCGCTGAAAGCTGGCCTCATCGAGCGCGAACACGGTGCGATCGAGGAGCACCTGCTGGGCCTTCTCCGCGGCCGCCTCGAGCACGAACTCGGTGCGACTCTTGCCGACCGCCGACGCTGCCCGATCGATGAGGGAGCGGCGCCCACTGTCGGCCCGGAGATTGATGACGCTGTCGCGCGGAGCCATGACGTCTACACAATGTATACGCAAGGTCGCCTGCCGACAATCGGGCCTACCGGCCGGCGTCTTTTCCCGGCGTGAGCTCAGCCTTCAGCGCCAGCGCCTCGGCGTTCTTCGGGTCGACGAAGAGCACCTGGTCGATCAGCTGCAACGCCCGCGGCACGTCGCCTTTGGCCTGCGAGTGCGCCAGCTCGAGCGGCTTGGTCACGAAGTGCGCAAAGGCCTTCTGGGTGATCTTCCCGCGCACGGTGGGGGAGATCTTCCGATCGAGCTCGAGGAAGTCCCGCGCCTGCTCCGGGGTGAACTCGTCGATGTGGTTGGCGAGGAAGTTGTACTCGGCCAGCTGCTTGTTGAGCGGGCCGCAGGTCTTGGGCTCACGCTTGATGCCCCGGCGCGCCCATTCCTGCGCGGCGGCCAGATCGCCGGCGAGGAAGAACAGCTTGGCCGAGTCGTACGCGCTGGGCCCCGGCCCGGGCGGCGGCTTCACGCCCTTCGGAGGCGCCTGCACGACGATCAGCGAGAGCGTGAGCGCCAGCAGCATTTCAGTACGCGTTCTTCGAGAGGAACCCGCCCAGCGCCGTGCGCAGGAGGATCTTGAGGTCGAACATCAGCGACCAGTTCTCGATGTAATAGAGGTCGTAGTCGATTCGATCCTTGATGCTGGTGTTGCCGCGCAGCCCGTTGATCTGCGCCCAGCCCGTGATGCCCGACTTCACCATGTGCCGCAGGTGATAACGGGGGATCTGCTTCTTGAATTCCTCGATGAAGACCGGCCGCTCGGGCCGCGGGCCCACCAGGCTCATGTCGCCCACGAAGACGTTCCAGAACTGCGGCACTTCGTCCAGCGAGGTGCGCCGCAGGAAGGTGCCGATGCTGGTGCGCCGCGGATCTTCCTCGGTGGCGAACTGGGCGCCGTGCTGCTCCGCGTCCAGCTTCATGGTGCGGAACTTGTACATGTGGAACAGCTGGCCATCGATGCCCATGCGCTCCTGCGCGAAGAGCACCGGGCCGCGGCTGGTGAGCTTCACCAGGATCGCCAGCACCGCCATCAGCGGCGCCAGCAGCAGCATCGCCAGCGTCGCCACCCAGATGTCGAACACCCGCTTGGCGATGCGGTTCCAGCCCTCGAGCGGCGCGCCCTGCAGGCTGATGATCGGCAGGCCACCGAACTCTTCGAGGCCGCCGCGCAGGGTCACGTAGCTGAAGAGATCGGGCACCACCTTCACGTCGATGGTGCGCTGCGCGAGCACTTCCATCAGCTCGCGCATCTGCGGCTGCTCATCGAGCGGCAGCGCGAGGATCACCTGGTCCACCGGCTGCTTGTCGAGCTCGCGCGCGAGGTCGGAGTAGAGCCCCGTCACCGGCACGTTGAGCACCCGGGTCCCCACCTTCTCCGCCCGGCGCGTCAACAGGCCGGTCACCGTGAAGCCCAGCTCGCGGTGCAGCTCGATCGTCTCGACCACCCGCTGCCCCAGCGCCCCCGCCCCCACCACCAGGATCGTCTTCAGGTTGACGCCCCGGCGGCGCAGCTCGTTGAACAGCGCCCGGAACGCGAGGCGCACCGAGGACACCGCCACCAGCGCGTAGCCCGTGAAGATCACCACCGTGAGGCGGCTGTACCGCTCGCGGATGAAGTACGAGACGCCCACCAGCACCAGCATCGAGAGCGCGGTCGCCTTGAAGACCTCGAACACCTCGGAGATGTGCGAGCGCCCGCGGTTGGTGGTGTAGAGGTTCGACCCGCGGAAGATGAGCGGGAAGATCACCAGCACCAGCAGCAGCGTCTGCACGTTCTCTTCCCACGGCGGCAACGTCTCGAAGGGGAAGAAGGTGAAGCGCGTGTACCAGGCCGCCGCGAACGCGAGTGTCAGCGCCACCAGGTCGGTGACGAGCTTGATCGAGTTGTAGAAGCGCTGAAAGCGGGTGAACACGACTGGGAAGTCGCTCTAGCACGGCCCTGACAGCTCGGCACGGGGGCTGCCCGGGCGAATGACGAAGTGGCAGCGGCGGTCCGCCCGGGTCGAGGCCAAATGCGGGCTTCGCGGCGGCCTTCCGCTTGCTGAGCGCGACCGACATGAGATCGATCGCCTGCCTCTGCCTCCTCGCCGCGCCTGCCTTCGCCAGCCACCTCGACGGGAAGAAGCTGGAGCGGCTGCTGGGCCTGGAGCACTCGGGGGAAGCGCTGCCGGTGAAGGCGGTGGCCTCCCCGCTCCCCTGGCGGTTGCTGGGGACCTTGCGCTCCCGCGAGGGCACCTCGTTCGCCGCGGTGGAGTGCGTGACCCGGACCGTGACCCTGCAGGTGGGCGACGTGCGCGACGGCGTGGAGGTGGTGGCGATCGAACAGCAGGTGCTGATCGTGCGGCGCCTGGGCCGGCTGGAGCGCATCGGCTCGAAGCCGGGCCTGGGCGGAGCGGCGCTGTCCCCCGCGCGGGCGCTCTCCCGGGCCGTGGTGGAGCGGCTGCTCATGAACCCCCAGGAGCTGCTGCAGCAAGCGCAGCTGCTGCCGGCGATGGTGGGCGGGAAGCTGGCCGGCTTCAAGGCGCGCTGGGTGAAGGCGGGCTCGCTGGTCGCCAGCCTGGGCCTCAAGGACGGCGATACCATCACCGGCGTCAATGGCACGCCCCTCGACAGCATGGAGCGGGTGTTCGGGCTGATGCCGCTGCTCACCACCACCCGCCGCTTCGAGGTCGAGCTGCTGCGTGACGGCCAGCGCCTGGTCGAGTCAGTGGAGCTGGACCGCTGAGCTGAGCGCCGCGCTCAGCTCTCCCAGCAAGGAGCCCTGAAACGCCGCTCGCGAGAATCGATTCGCCTGGGCGCGCGCGTCTGAGGGCTCGAAGCCGGCCTCGAAGGCGTCGAACTCCGCCAGCGCCGTGAGCAGCGAGTCGACCGTCTGCTCATGGAAGAACACGCCCGTCTTCGCAGTGACCGTCTCCAGCGCCCCGCCCTGCGCGAAGGCGATCACCGGCCGTCCGCAAGCCTGCGCCTCGAGCGGGGTGATGCCGAAGTCCTCCACGCCGGGGAACACCAGCGCGCGCGCGTTGCGCAGCAGCTCGGGCAGCTGTTCGTCGCTCACCTGCCCCAGCGCCTTCACGTTGGGCGGCAGATCGTGCAGCCACTGCGCCGACTGGCCGCTGCCGGCGATCCACAGCTGCCGGCCGCTGCGGCGGAAGGCCTCGATCGCCAGATCGAGGCGCTTGTAAGGCGCGAGCGCGCCGAGGCAGAGGAAGTAGCCGCCTTCCCCCCCGCCCTCGAGTGGCACCGAGGTGAAGCGCTCCAGCTCGACGGGTGGGTGAATGATGCGCGCGGTGCGGTGGTAGCGCTCGGCCACCTGCCTGGCGACGTGCGCGCTGTTGGCCACGAAGCGATCGACGCCGGCCGAGGTGGCCACGTCCCAGGCGCGCAGCCCCGGTCGCAGCGCCCGGGCCGCCAGGCGCACCGGCAACGACGCCTTGCCCTCGCCGAAGTAGTCGTCGAAGCGATCCCACATGTAGCGAAGCGGCGCGTGCACGTACGACACGTGCCTGGCCCCCTTCGGCACCCGAACGCCCTTCGCCACGCAGTGACTCGAGGAGATCACGAGGTCGACCTCGCCCACGTCCAGCAGGCGAATCGCCCCGGGCATCAGGGGGAGGAACTCGCGGTGGTGGCCGCGGGCTCCCGGAATGCGATCGAGCACCGAGGTGACGATGCGGTGCGACTCCAGGCTCGCCGGCATGTCCTTCGGGTCGTGGAACAGGGTGAAGATCGGCGCCGAGGGGAAGAGCTCGGCCATCGCGGCCAGCACCTTCTCGCCCCCGCGCCAGGTAATCAGCCAGTCGTGCACCAGGGCCACCCGGGCCGACCGCAGCGCTGCCGGAATTTCGACCTGGGGATCCACGCTCGAAACGCGCCTAGCACGCCAGGTCTGTGTACGCTGCGTTCCGTGATCTGGGTCGCTTCACCTCGGCCAGATGTCCGCTTCGCTCCCGTTTTCTGGGTCGCTTCGCCTCGGCCAGACGTCCGCTTCGCTCCCGTCTGTCTCGCGCAGCGTTCCGCTGCTGCCGGCTTCGCTCCGGTCTGTCTCGCGCAGCGTTCCGCTGCTGTCGGCGGCGCTC
>VFKJ01000439.1 GCA_009885595.1 Myxococcales bacterium
CCGCTCCCGGTGGACCCGCTGCCGTCCAGCAGCACCTCGACGCCCGCGGTGGCGACCGCCGGGCCCACCGTCGCCGCCACCGGGCGCACCTGGCCGGGCACCTCGGACTCGACGATCACCCGCGATGGCAACGACACCATGCCGTCCTGAATGACCACCAACTCGAAGACCGCCACGCCCGGGGAGAACGGCACCACGGTCGCCGACTGGGCGGTGGCGTTGGTGAGCCCCACCGCCGCGCCCGACACCTGCCTCCAGCGGTAGTCGAGGAACGCCGTCCCCACCGGCCGGCTCTGCACCCCCGAGAGGGTCAGCGGCTCGCCGACGATCCCCGTCCTCGTCGCGGGCGCGGAGGCCACCGGCAGGCCCGCCGAGGTGGCCGCGACGTAGACGTCCACCCCCTGCCACGGAGAGCTCTGCGCGCCTTCGCGCGCCGAGACCTCGAAGCGGTAGTGGCCGACCGCCGCGGGCACGAAGGTGCGGCGCGCGGGCTGGGCCGTCGGCTGCAACGTCGCCGGCGGCCCGGACACCTGCCGCCAGACGAACTGGAGCGCGACGCCCGCAGGTCCCACGCTCTCCGAGGCGTCCAGCTCGACGGTGACGCCCAGCTCGCCCTGCACGGGCGAGGTCACCATCGCGGTCGGCGCCGGCCGCGCCGCGTCCACCACCAGCACCGGGACCTCTGCAGCGGTCGAGCTGCCGGCGGGGTCGTCCGCCGTCACCTGGAAGGCGTAGAGCCCTGCGCGGTAGGCGCGCACCCACGACTGCGCTGCCGGCGTACCCGTCAACCGCGGCGGCCCCAGCATCTGGTCCCAGCTGAAGGCGAGCGCGCCCCCGTTGCCGTCCCACGAGGCGGTGGCGTCGAGCAGGAAGCTCTCTCCCGCCTTCGAGACCGCCACCCGGCCCGGCTCGGCGATCGGAGCCACCTCGCGGACCACCGCCAGCGCACGCTGCGGCGCCCCGGCGACCGCGCTGCAGGTGGGCGTGCCCTCGAAGGTGTAGGTGGCGGCGGTCCGGCCCACGAAGGCCGGGGTCGCGGTGGCCGGGTCGCGCAGCACCACCGCGGGGCCAGACACCTGCGTCCAGGCCACCGTGCAGGAGCCCCGCCCCTGCACCTGGGCGTCGAGGCGCACCAGCCCGGGATCTGAGGTCACCGTCGAGTTCGCGACCAGCAGCGGGATGTGATCGAGCGGGTCCAGCGGGTTCATCCCCGTCAGCAGCTCTTCGCCATCGGTGAACCCGTCGCCGTCGGTGTCGCGGTTCCGGGGGTTGGTGCCGGCGGCGAACTCCTGGGCGCTGGTCAGGCCGTCGCCGTCGACGTCAGCGAGCGCGTCGCGCGGGTCGTTGGGGTTGAGGCCGTTGGCCACCTCCCAGGCATCGGGCAGGCCGTCGCAGTCGACGTCTCCGGCACAGGTCGGCAGCCGGTTGCCGTAGATCTCCAGCCGGCCGGTCCCGGTGCTGGCCACGATCAGATCGCCGGTCGAGTTGAGGATCACTCCGGAAGGCTGGCGCAGCTCGCCGGGGTTGCTGCCGAAGGTCCCCAGCTCGCCGAGCGAGGCGCCGGCCGCGTCGAACACCTGCACGGTGCTCTGATAGGCGTCGGCGACGTAGAACCGTCCACCCGACCCCACCGCGATCCCGGCCCCGCGCGTCACGTTGCCGGTGGCGCCTCCATAGTTGACCATCGAGCTGACGAAGGTCCCGTCGAGGCCATAGCTGTGCACCTGCTTCTGGGTGCCGACTCGGTTGGTGTCCAGCAGCACCAGCAGGCGGCGGGCGGCGACGTCCACGGCCACGTCGGCGGGCGCTCCCAGCGGCGCAGTCCCGGCCGTGGTGACGGAGAAGCGGGTGGTGCCATCTTGCGCCACCGCGCGAACCCGGCCCCCGTCGTGCTCGGCGATGAAGAGCAGCCCGAGCGCGTCGTCGCACGCCATCCCCGAGGGCCAGGCGGTGCGGCCCCCCGCCAAGAGGATCTCGCCCAGCACCTGTCCGCGCGAGTCGAGGTGGAGCAGGCGCCCCGACTGGGTCGCCACCAGCACCCGGCCCCAGCAGGTCACCACCGCCGCCGCCATCTCCGGCAGCGGGAAGAGCCCCATCACCTCACCGCGGGACGTCAACCGCGCCAGCTGCGCCGTGGACGCGTCGGTGACGTAGAAGTCGCCCCCCGCCGCCGCGCCGATTCTGCGGGGAGAGCGCAACGTCGCCGGCATCGCGCCCGCGTAGAGGGCCAACTTCACGCTGATGGCCACGGTGGCCATCGCCGAGTTGCCCTCGGCGTCGCTGACCACCAGGGTCACCGTGGCGCCGCCGGTGGTGGAAGGCGCCGTCCAGGTGCCGCTGGTGCCAGCGGCGGCCAGGGTGCCCAGGGTGCTCGACCAGGTCCAGGTCAGGGGGCCGCCATCGACGTCGTGCGCCCCTGCGGTGAGCTGCACGGTGCCGCCCACCTTCACCTGGGTGGCCGAGGCGACGAGCGCGTCGATGACCGGGGGACTGTTACCCGCGACCGCCACCTGCACGGTGACCGGCTGGGCCAGGCTGCCCGTCTTGGGGCCGAAGCTGCTGCCCACGCCGTCGTCAGAGACGGTGCAGGTCACCGTGTACGACCCCTCCGCGGGGACCGACCAGACAATGCTGCCCACGACGGTGGCCCCCGGGGAGAGGGTGATGACCCCTCCGCCAGGCACCGTGCCGCCGCTGACGTCCACCCGCATCGTGGCGACGCCGCTGTCGTCCGAGGCGGAGCACTGGATGATGACGGTGGTGTTCGCTTGCACCGGCGTGCTGGAAAAGCCGACGCTGTTCACCGCCGGAGGGAGGTTGACCGCCGACGCCGCCATCGGCAGCAGCGCCACCAGCAGCATCAGTTGGGAATGTGAAGGACGCACGAGAACCTCGCTATGACTCACGCTACGCCTCGGCGGTCTGTCCCTCCCGGATCTCCCGAGGCGACGAATGAGGCTCGCTAATCTGAAGCCGCAGATTGAACGCCACACTACCTGAGCCGACATGCGCCGTCACCGTCACCGAAGTCGCCGCGCTCGTGCTCAACGGTGTGCGCATCGAAGGGCCCCTCGACTTCGCTCGGGGTGACCGGGAAATCTCGCGCCGCGCGACGGAAGTCGCCGAATTCCCCTGCGGAAGAGATTGAGCGCCAGCTTGACCGGTGGTTGCTGCAAGTCGATGAACCACTCCCCAGCCTGGGCACCGACGAAGGTCACGAGGCTGCGGTCGAAGCTCCGTGACGGCGATCGAGTCGACAATCCGGTTGGTCGCCGACGCACTGCGCGAACTGGACCGCCGGTGGGCGCTGGTCGGCGGGCTGGCCGTCTCCGCTCGCGCCGAGCCGAGGTTCACCCGCGACATCGATCTCGCCGTCGTCGTCGAGGATGACGCCGATCTCGCCGCCACCAACTC
>VFKJ01000402.1 GCA_009885595.1 Myxococcales bacterium
CGAGCGCGTGGCCGGTCTCGTGCCCCATCACCGCCAGCAGCTTGAAGGGCAGCAGCACCGGGGAGTCCCAGAAGAACGCACCCGCCACGACGATCGCGACCAGCAGGGCGGCGCGACCGGGGTGGAGCTGGGAGGGAGGCATGTGCCCTTCAACGCCCGGAAGGCGCGGTTTGTTTCAGGACGCGATCACAGCCCGGGGACGCCGGTGCTGCCGCAGAACACGTCGCGATCGAGCTGGCGGGCGAAGTTCGGCAGCCGCGCGGGCAGCGAGCGCAGCGCGGGGTAGTCGCGCATCAGCTCATTCAGGTCCTTGTGGGTGAGCACCGAGAGGGTCGCGTACTCCGGCGCCAGCACGCGCAGCCGCGCCGGCTGGCCCGAGATGGCGCAGGTGATGGTGATGAACTGGCCCTGCGTCACCTCGAACTCGCGCGGCGCCTGCCCGACCTTGCTGCGATCTTCCAGGATGAGGCGGCCGTGGGTGACGACGGCGATGAGGTTGGTGACCTCGCCGGGGCTCAGCAGCACCTGGCGGGGCTCGAGGTCCTTGTGCGTGAAGCGGCCGATCAGGCGCGCGCGCGCGATGGAGTCGATGTCGCTGAACAGCCGCGAGGCCATGAAGCTCTCCACCAGCCGCTCGCGGAAGAACGAGAGCAGGCGCTGGTGGATCACCTCGTCGGTGCTCAACAACCGCTGCAGCTTCTCCGAGCTGATCTCGAGGATGGTGCAGTCACCGATGGCGCGCGACGACGCCGCCCGCAGCTGCGCGGAGAACAGGCCGAAGAGCCCGAAGGCCTCGCCCTTCTTGGCGTGGCGCAGCGCCACCTCGCGGCCGTCCTTGCGGCGAAGGAGCTCGAGCGTTCCGTCGACCACCACGAAGAAGCTGGTCGCCTCGTCGCCTTCCTTGAAGAGGAACTCGCCGTCCGGCACCTCGAGCTGAATCGCGCCTTCCGCCATCGCCTCGAGCGAGGCCACCGGCAGATCCTTGAACAGCGGCACCTGGGTGAGCGCGAAGTACGCCACCTCGAGATCGGCGGTCACCGTGCCGAGGATGGGAAAGTCACCGGTGAGCGGAATCGGCGCGGTGCGCGGCTCGCCGTCGAACGAATCGTCGACCGCTTCGCGCATCGCCTCGCGCGCCACGTCCTGCAGCACGTCGACGGGGATGAGCGAGGCCCTCTCGGCTCCGCTCGAGACAGGCTTGAGCACCGGCGGAGGCATGGGCACCGCGACCCGCGTCCTCAGGTGGCGGGGCGCGCTGGGGGTCAGTTGGTGCTCAGGCATGAACAGCTCCAGGTCGAGAAGGTGTGGAGGTCGCCAAACGGTGGGAAACTGTAGGCAGCCGTGTACGGAAGTACTCACACATCCGTCAAGTCGGGGGGCACACCGACCCTCGTGGTGCTCGCGGGCGGGCGGGGCACCCGTCTGGGCGGCCTCGCCAAGGGCTTGATAAGACTACAAAACGGCGAAACCGTGGTGGAGCGCCTGCTGAAGCTGACCGATGGGTTCGCCTTCGTCAGCACCAACCACCCCGAGTGGTACGAGCGCCTCGACGTGCCGTTGGTCGCCGATCTGATCCCCGACAAGGGCGCTCCGGGCGGGCTGGTGACGGGGCTGGCGATGGCGCCCACCGAGTGGGTGACCATCGTCGCCTGCGACATGCCCTTCGTGACCAGGGAGATGATCGCCCGCCTGCACGCGCGCACGCACGCTGGCGCCGACGTGGTGTGCTTCACGCGAGAGGGCCAGCTCGAGCCGCTGGTGGGCGTCTATCGCCGCGCGTTGTGTTTCGACTGGGAGCCGCGGCTGGAAGGCAACCCGTCCATGCGGGAACTGGCGAGCTCGGTGCGCCTCGACACACTGGAAGCCGACGAGCCGGCCCGACTGATCAGCCTGAACTCCCCGGATGACTTTCGTCGCGCGGCGGAAAGCTTCAGCGATTCAGGCGTTGCTGGTACGTTGCCGCGCCAGGCCCCACCATGGTGAAGACGTTCGAAAAGGCAGTGACCGGCTTCAACCACAACATCAAACACAAGGGGAAGGTCTACCACGTGCAGACCGAGGACTCCGGCGCCTCGAACCCGCACATCATCACGCACCTCTTCGTGGGCGGGAACATCCTCGCCACCAAGAAGGCGTCGTACGCCGACATCGTCAAGACCGAGAACCTCTCCGAGCTCGTGCGCGACATGATGGAAGAGCAGCACAAGCAGATGCTGCGGAACCTCGTCAACGGCACCTACGACAACGTCGATCGCAGCGCGACCGCCTACCAGCCTGGAGAGCTCGCCAAGGAGCCGCCCAAGGCCGCGCCCGCGCCCGCGCCGGTCGTCGTGGCGCCCACGCCCATCGCGCCGCTGCCCCTCACCCAGCTGGCCCCCGTCGCCTTGCCCAAGGTGCTGCCGCCCGAAGTGGTCGCGGCCCGCGAGCTCAAGGAAATGCCCCGCGAAAACAACATCGGGGTCGAGACGCTCTTCGGGGAGGACTTGATCAGCGAGAAGAGCCTCGACGAGGTGATCTTGAGCTACCTGGCCGGTGACGGTCAGTAGTTCCTGAAGGCGGGCAGTCGAGTTAAGTCGCGGCCCCATGACCGCTGCCGCCGACCTCGACACGCTCTGCATCAACACGATTCGTACGCTGGCGATCGACGTGATCCAGAAGGCGGACTCCGGGCACCCCGGGCTGCCGCTGGGCGCCGCGCCCATGGCGTACGTGCTCTGGCAGAAGCACCTGAAGCACTCGCCCACCAACCCGCACTGGGCCGATCGCGATCGCTTCGTGCTCTCCGCGGGTCACGGCTCGATGTTGCTGTACGGCCTGCTCCACCTCACCGGCTACCCGCTCTCGAAGGACGAGCTGCTCAACTTCCGCCAGTGGGGCTCGAAGACGCCGGGCCACCCCGAGTACTTCCTCACGCCGGGCGTGGAGGCGACCACCGGCCCGCTGGGGCAGGGGCACGCGAACGCGGTGGGCATGGCGATCGCCGAGCGCGCGATGGCGGCGCGCTTCAACCAGCCGGGCCACACCGTCGTCGATCACCACACGTACTGCCTGGTGGGCGACGGCGACGTGATGGAAGGCGTGGCGATGGAGTCGGCCTCGCTCGCGGGCCACCTGAAGCTGGGCAAGCTCATCTGCCTGTATGACTCGAACGACGTGACGCTCGATGGGCCGGCGAAGCTGTCCTTCACCGAAGACGTGGCGAAGCGGTACGAGTCGTGGGGCTGGCAGGTGCTGCACGTCAAGGACGGGAACACCGATCTGGCGGCGCTCGACGCGGCCCTCACCGCCGCGAAGGCGGAGACCGGCAAGCCTTCGATGATCGTGGTGAAGACCACCATCGGCTACGGCTCACCCAACAAGAGCGGCAAGTCGTCGTCGCACGGCAGCCCGCTGGGCAACGACGAGATCGCGCTCACCAAGAAGGCGCTGGGCTGGACGCACGAAGAGAAGTTCTTCATTCCCCCCGAGGCGCTGGGTCACTTCCGCCTGGCGGTGGTGAAGGGCGACACCGCGAAGGCCGACTGGCGCAAGCGCTTCGAGGCGTACCGGCTGGCGCACCCCGCGCTGGCGGTGGAGTTCGAGCGCGTGCTCAACCGCGAGCTCCCTGACGAGCTGGCGGCGGCGCTGCCGAGCTTCCCCGCGGGCACGGGCGTGGAGACGCGCACCGCCTCGGGCACCGCGCTCAACGCGCTCGCCAGGAAGGTGCCGGAGTTGATCGGCGGCGACGCAGATCTGTCCGGCTCGACCAAGACGAACCTCAAGGACGGGGGCAGCTTCGACGGGCAGACCGGCGCCGGTCGCAACATTCACTTCGGGGTGCGCGAGCACGCGATGGCCTCGATCGCCAACGGAATGGCGTACCACGGGGGCGTGCGGCCCTTCACCGCCACCTTCTTCTGCTTCGTCGACTACATGCGCCCAGCGGTGCGCCTGGCCGCGATGAACCACCTGCCGGTGATCCACGTGTGGTCGCACGACTCCATCGGCCTCGGTGAAGACGGCCCCACGCACCAGCCGGTGGAGCAGTTGATGGCGGTGCGCGCGATCCCGCACCTGAACACCCTGCGCCCGGCGGACGCGGCAGAGGCGGCGGAGGCCTGGCTGTTCGCGCTCGAGCGCAAGAAGGGCCCCACGGGGCTGGTGCTGACGCGGCAGAAGGTGCCCACGTTCGATCGCACGAAGTTCGGCTCGGCGAAGGGCCTGCACAAGGGCGCCTACGTGCTGGCTGATTCCAGCGGCCCCCCCAAGGTGATCCTCATCGGCACCGGCAGCGAAGTGCAGCTGTGCGTGGCGGCGAAGGAGCAACTGGAGAAAGAGGGCGTGCCCACCCGGGTGGTGTCGATGCCCTGCATGGAGGTCTTCCACGCGCAGGACGCGGCCTACCGCGAGTCGGTGCTGCCCAGGGCGGTGAAGGCGCGCGTGTCCTGCGAGGCCGGGGTGACGTTCGGCTGGGAGCGGTTCATCGGCGATCACGGGGTCGCGGTGGGCGTGGACACCTTCGGCGCGTCGGCTCCCGACAAGATCCTGTTCGAGAAGTACGGGCTCACCGCCGCCCACGTCGTCGAGGCCGCGAAGAAGTCGCTCGCCTCGCTCTGAGTTCATCTCCCTCTCCCTCGCGGGGGAGAGGGGTCGGGGAGAGGGCTGACGCACCGAGAGAGCAGAGAAAGTGCTCCGTTGCGGGATTGTGACAAACTCCAGCTCGTGGCGGCCTCGCAGGAAAAGCAAGTGAGCATCTGGTGGTGGGCCTTCGGGTACTTCGCCGCCTACGCGCCGTACTCCGCGCTCACCAAGGCCCTGTCCGACGGCAAGCTGGGGGCGAAGGTGCCGGGCAACACCATTCTCCCGCTGTCCACGCTCGCCTCGTTCCTGGCGATGGTCCTCTTCCTCTGGGGCACCGGCTGGTGGAGGAGTGCGGGCCGGCGGCAAATCGCGGGCTACGCGGTGCCGTTCCCCACCCGGTGGACCGCGCTGTCCGGGTTGTGCGGCGCCACCATCCTCACCACCACCACGCTCGCGTACACGATCAGCGGCGTGAGCATCGTGTTCATGATGCTGCTGCTGCGAGGCGGCGTGCTGATGATAGCGCCCCTGGTCGACGCTCTCTCGCGGCGCAAGGTGAAGTGGACCTCGTGGGTGGCGACCGCGCTCACCTTGAGCTCGCTGCTCGTCACCATGATCGGCCGCGACGAGAACTTCACCCTGCCGATCCTCGCCATCATCGACGTGAGCGCCTACCTCGCGGCGTACTTCATTCGCCTGCGCTTCATGTCGAAGCTCGCCAAGAGCGAAGACCTCGAGGTCACCCGCCGCTACTTCGTGGAAGAGCAGCTGGTGTCCACGCCCGCGGCCTTCCTGGGCCTCACGATCCTCGCGGTGATCGGCGGCGGTGAGTTCGACAACATCCGCCGGGGGTTCCTCGAGTTTCCCTTCACCGCGCAGGCCTTCCTGGCCATCACCATCGGGGTGCTCTCTCAGGGCACCGGGATCTTCGGAGCGCTGGTGCTGCTCGACAAACGGGAGAACACCTTCTCCGTGCCGGTCAACCGCGCGTCCAGCATGCTGGCCGGAGTGGTGGCCACCTTGAGCCTGTGGGCGCTGGGCATCGGCAAGGTGCTCGATTGGCGCGAGGCGATCGGCGCGGGCCTGGTGATCAGCGCGATCGTGGTGCTGAGCCTGCCCTCGCTGCTCAAGCCCACGGTGGCCGCGCCAAAACCGGGGTGATCGTTCGGTCCTCCCCGAACCACTACCAGTCGCACTGGGGGGTGAACTTTGCTAACCCTCCCTGCGTTGATGTGGGCATTGGTCGGCCGACCACCCCGCCTGGAGACCTTTCGACATGCGCAAGATCCTGATCTCTCTCGTGTTCCTGATGTCGCTGATGAGCCTCGCCGCCACCCCGTCGCCCGCTGCGAAGGCGGCCTTCGAGAAGGGCGAGGCGGCCCTGGCTGCTGGAAAGCTCGAGGACGCGGCGACGGCCTACCAGGACGCCGTCAAGGCGACCGCGGGTTACGCGCCGGCGCTCAATGGGCTGGGCAGCGTGCTCTTCAAGCAGAAGAAGGCGAGCGAGGCGATCGCCCAGTTCCGCGCGGCCACCGAGGCGGACCCCACCTTCAAGCTCGCGTGGTTCAACCTCGGCTACGCCGCCCGGAAGTCCTCTGACTTCCCCGCCGCCGCCCAGGCGTACGAGAAGTACACCGCGCTCGACGCGACCGATCCGGACGGGTTCTACGGGCTGGCCGAGTCGTACAAGGGCGCCGGCCAGAACGAGAAGGCGATCGCCGCCTACGAGACGTACCTGAGGAAGGAGACCCGGGCGACCGAGCAGAAGTGGATCGACAAGGCCAAGGAGTCGATCGCCTCGCTGAAGGCCGCGGCGCCCGCGCCTGCTCCGGTGGTGACGGCGCCCGCTCCGACCAACCCCACGCCTGTGCCCACGCCCGCCCCCGCGGCCAACCTGGGCACGGTGGCGCAGAAGAAGGTGGCCGAAGGCGACAAGCTCTGGGCCGAGAAGAAGTATCGCGAGGCGAGCTTCGCCTACCAGGACGCGGTCAACGGCAACCCGAACGACGTCGAGGCGCTCTTCAAGCTGGGCAACAGCTACGCGGTGCTCGGCTACTACTCGCAGGCGATCGATCGCTGGAACACCGTGCAGCAGATCTCGCCCGACGCGACGGTGCGCAAGAGCGCGGCCGACAACATCGCGCGCGCGCAGCAGAAGATGACGGCGACCGGCGGCGGCTCTCCGCAGGAAGCGAACAAGGCGCCCGGCACCGGCCCCGTGGCGGAGTCCACCCGCACCCAGGCGCGCCAGTACTACGAGGGCGGGGTGCAGTTGATCACCCAGCGCCGCTACGGCGAGGCGCTCAACTACTTGAACGAGAGCCTCAAGCTCGAGCCCGCGCTGACGGTGGGCTACGTGGCCCGCGGCTCGACGCTGATCGGCCTGCGCCGCTTCGCCGAGGCCGCGGTGGACTACCAGTACGCGCTCAAGCTCGAGCCGACCCGCTCGGACGCGCTCTACGGACTGGCCGAGGCGTACCGCGGCATGAACCGCATCGACGACGCGCGCGCGTACTACCAGCGCTACGTGGCCTCGAACGCGCCCGACGTGCGGCCCGAGCTGCAGAGCGACGCGCGCGCCAAGCTGGACCAGCTCCGCTAACCCCACTTCATGAATACAGACATCAAGGCCATCACCGAGGCGGTGCAGAGAGAGTCCGCCTTCATCGAGCCCCTCTTCCTCGAGACCGCGAAGGTCATCGTGGGGCAGAAGCCGATGCTCGAGCGGCTGCTGATTGGCCTGCTCTGCAACGGCCACGTGCTGCTGGAAGGCGTGCCCGGCCTCGCCAAGACGCTGACCGTGCGCACCTTCGCCGACGCGATCGCCGCGCAGTTCCAGCGCATTCAGTTCACGCCCGACCTGCTGCCCGCCGACGTGGTGGGCACGGTCATCTACAACCAGCAGACGGCCAGCTTCGCGGTGCGCAAGGGCCCCATCTTCGCCAACGTGGTGCTGGCCGACGAGATCAACCGGGCGCCCGCGAAGGTGCAGTCGGCGCTGCTGGAGTCGATGCAGGAGCGGCAGGTCACCATCGGCAACACCACCTTCCCCTTGCCCTCGCCGTTCCTGGTGCTCGCCACCCAGAACCCCATCGAGCAGGAAGGCACCTACCCGCTGCCCGAGGCGCAGGTCGATCGCTTCATGCTCAAGGTGAAGGTCGGCTACCCCACCCGCGAAGAGGAGAAGGAGATCCTCAACAAGATGACGGGCGACGCGGTGCCCAGGGCGCAGAAGGTGATCACCCCCGAGCAGATCGCGCAGGCGCGCGGGGTGATGAACGCCATCTACGTGGACGAGAAGGTGAAGGACTACATCCTCTCGCTGGTGTTCGCGACGCGTGAGCCGCTCAAGTACGGCCTGAAGGACCTGCCAGACTTCATTCAGTACGGCGCCAGCCCGCGCGCGACCATCTCGCTGACCCTGGCGGCGAAGGCGCACGCGTTCCTGCGGCACCGCGGCTTCGTCACCCCGGAAGACGTGAAGGCGATCGGCCTCGACGTGCTGCGCCACCGCATCTCGTTGACCTACGAGGCCGAGGCCGAAGAGCTCACCACCGAGCGGATCATTCAGCGCATCTTCGAGCGAGTGGAAGTCCCGTAAGAGATGCTTCCGCGCGAGCTGATCAAGCGCATCCGCCGGCTGGAGATCACCACGCGCAGGGTGGTCTCGTCGGTGCTGTCAGGTCAGTACCACTCGGTCTTCAAGGGCCGGGGCATGGCGTTCTCCGAGGTGCGGCAGTACCAGCCCGGCGATGAGGTGCGCACCATCGACTGGAACGTGACGGCGCGCATGAACGACGCCTACGTGAAGGTCTTCACCGAGGAGCGCGAGCTGACGGTGATGTTGTTGGTGGACGTCTCGGCCTCGGGCAGCTTCGGGAGCGGGGAGCGCAGCAAGGCCGAGCTCTCCGCCGAGGTGGCCGCGCAGATCGCCTTCTCGGCGATCGCCAACAACGATCGGGTGGGGCTGGTGCTGTTCTCGGATCGCATCGAGAAGGTGGTGCCGCCGCGCAAGGGCAAGAGCCACGTGCTGCGGTTGATCACCGACATCCTCACCACCCGGCCCAAGGGCACGAAGACCAACCTGAACGAGGCGCTCACGTATCTCTCGCACGTGGCGAAGCGGAAGACGGTGACGTTCCTCATCTCCGACTTCCTCGCGCAGGAGTACGAGAAGGGCCTGCGGATCGTCGGGCGCAAGCACGACCTGGTGCCGGTGGTGGTGAACGATCCGTTCGAGGAGAAGTTCCCCGCGCTGGGCGTGGTGGACCTCGAGGATCCCGAGACCGGCGAGCGGATGACCATCGACACCTCTGACCCGCGGGTGCGGGGGCGGTTTCAGAAGTTCATGGCCGCCAGGCGCGACGAGCGGAACAAGATCTTCAAGCGGCTGCAGCTGGACTCGGTCGAGCTGCGGGCGCACGAGGAGTACGCCCTGGCGCTGCAGAAGTTCTTCGCGGCCCGCGCCGCGCGCATGAACTGAATGAACTCCCTCTCCCCCGCGGGGGAGAGGGTCGGGGAGAGGGCTTTCACCTTTCAGTGCCGACGATCTCGATGATGGTCACCTCGGGCCGGGCGAAGAACCTGACCCGCGGCATGTGCGGCTCGAACCCGATGCCCCGGTTCACGTAGAGGGTGGTCTTCCCCACCTGGTAGCGGCCCGACTCGAAGCGCTTGTCGTAGTTCGACATGGTGATCACGGCCCCGTAGATGGGGAGCGCGACCTGCCCTCCGTGGGTGTGCCCGGCGAGGTAGAGATCGGGCGCGGGCACCAGCTGCTCGACGAGATCAGGCGAGTGATACACGAAGAGCACGAGGGCCTCCTTCGGCGCGTGCGCCAGGCAGCTCTGGACGCCGTCGAGGCCCCAGAACGGCGCGCCGCACACCGCGAGTCTGCCTTCGTCGAGCATCACCGGAGCGTCGGTCATCAACTCGGTCGCGACGCCACCCCCGAAGAGATCGACCTTCGACCAGTGCGCGACGTCATGGTTTCCCCGCACCGCCACCCGGCCCAGGCGCGCGGGCAGGCCTCCGAGGATCGATCGAAACGTGGGCGCGGCCTCGGCGCGGTTGAGCGAGTCGCCGGTGAAGACGATCAGATCGAGGTCTTCGTTGGCGAGCACCTCCCCCACGCGGGTCAGCGCCCGGCTCTGGCGGTCGACGTGGAAGTCGCTCACGTGCGCGAGCTTGAGCTTCTTCCCCGCGGGCCATTTGGGGGTCTCGACGGTGACGCGGGTGACCTCGACCCAGTCGGCCTCGATGAAGAGCGCGTAGGCGAAGCAGCCCAGGCCCAGCGCGAGCAGCGAGAACGACAGCCGGGGGAACCAGGTGCTCGTGAGCGGGCGCTTGCGCCTGCGGGCGTCCAGGAGGACGAGCCCGCTGATCGCGCTCGAGATGATCACGAGCAGCGAGAAGGCCAGCAGCAGCGCCACCCGGATGATCTGCGCCTTCATCGCTCTCGGCGCCGGGGAGGCAGGGGCAGGGCGGTGCGCGGATCATCGGGCCAGTGGTGCCGCGGGTACTGGCGCATCAGTTCCTTGCGGACGGCGGGGTAGTGGCGATCCCAGAAGCCGGAGAGGTCGGTGGTCACCTGCACGGCGTTGTGATTCGGCGCGAGCAGGTGGAGCACCAGGGGCGTGCGACCGACCATCGGTCCCTTCACCATGCCGAAGAAGTCCTGCAGGCGGGACTCGACCCAGGGCGGCTTGCCGGGCTCCCAGGTGATCTTGAGCGCGCGGCCGCCGGGCAGGGTGATCTTGTCGGGCGCTTCCTTCGCCAGCAGCTGCGTTTGTTGCGGGGTCAGCCTCGCCTGCAGCAGGTCGAGCAGGCTCGCTTCCTCGAGCTCCTTGAAGGAGCGCAGCCCCTCGCAGAGCGCGCGCAGGGCGTCTTTGATGAAGGCGGCGTCGGGGGTGGGGAAGCTCGCTTCGGGGTAGCCGGTGCGCAACGTCTCCACCCGGCATTGCCAGTTGGTGAGCCGTTCTTGATCGACGAAGGCCTGCGGGCCCACGGCGATGGCTTGCTCGGCGAGGATCGCGCTCGCCTCTGCTGACGAGGGGGCGGGCTGGCGCGTCTCTTCGAGGGTGATGGCGCCGTAGGTGAGGCGGGTGACGCGCTCGACCCTCTTCGCGCTGGCGTTCCACTCGAGGCGATCCACTTCGCCCAAGGTGGTTGCGCCCCGGACCCGTTCGTCCCGAGCGGAGTCGAGGGACTTGCCAGGGTCGCCCCCTCGACTTCGCTCGGGGTGAACGGGCGCGGGCTCGGCGAACTCCAGCAGCCACTCCGGGTCGACCTTGCTGGCGAGGCGCACCACCACGCCCCCCTTCTTCTCCTCGGCGTCCACCGCGACCATCAGCTCGTCGTCATGCACGACGGAGGCGGGGTCGAGCGTGGCCGAGCCGCCGGCCGCCAGCACCAGCTCAGGCGCGCGGGGACGGCGGCGCTTCGCCACCCGATCTGGATACCCCGCGAGCACCGCGCGCAGCAGGGCAGACTCGCGCTCGGCGTTGGTGCGCGGCGCGTTGGTCTTGTCGGTGTCGAGCACCCGGCCGAGCTGTTTGGTCACCCGATCGACCGAGCTCATCGCGCCCGCGTCGAGCCCTGCTTGACGGGCCCCACCACGCTGGCCCTGCTCGTAGCGTTCGAGCAACTCGAGGAGATCTGACGGGCCGCTCTGCGCGTGGGCCGAGGCGCCCCCCGGGCCGAAGCGGGCGCGGGACTCGAGGCGAATGTCGCGTTCACCCA
>VFKJ01000921.1 GCA_009885595.1 Myxococcales bacterium
CCTCTACACCACCAGCAACCTGGGGACCGACTGCAACACCGGCAACAGCGCCCTCTACACGTCCCGGAACAACGTGGTGCCGGACGACGATCGCGACGGCTACCCGGCGAGCGTGACCGACACCAGCCAGTGCACCGGCGCCACCTCGCCGCAGGGCGGGCGCACCTATTATTCCGACGGGGCGGGCGGGTATTGGATGGGGCGGGCTGACTGCCTTCAGAAGAACGGGTCCAACTGCGACCCGACGTACACCGATTGCTACGATCTGAACGCGGCGGCCAACTTCACCCAGACCACTTTCTTCACCGCCCATCGGGGCGACGGCAGCTTCGACTACAACTGCTCGGGCGGCTCGATCAGCTCGAACCTGACTGCGACCTTCTGCGCCTCCACCACCGCGGGAGTGGCCCTCTTCACCGACGGCAGCTGCCTGAGCCCGAACGGCACCGGCACCATCTGCAACTCCCCCACGGCGTTCGCGCTTCCGGGTGCCTGCGGCAAGGCCACCGCGGGGGCGGCGACCTTCACCAACGCCGCCGGTTGCATCGCCGACACCCTGGCCACGGCGACGGTGATCGGCTGCCGCTAGTCAGCCCTCTCCCCGACCCTCTCCCCCGCGGGGGAGAGGGAGATCAGAAGTGGCCGCTGACGAGCACGCCCGCGGGAGCGGGGCTCAACGCGATCGCCGGCTGATCAGCAGGACCGAGGATCACCAGCACCAGGCCCGCGGCCCCCAGCGCGCCGCCCACGCCGAACAGCACGTTGGCCACGCTGGCCTGGGTGTTCGCCGACGCCTCCAGCGGACCGGCCTCGGCCTGGGTGATGCCGGTGACCCGGCCCAGCTCATCGCGGGTGGCGTCGGTGAGCCGGGCCCGGGCAGCGCCAGACTGCGCGCCGAGCACCACCCCGATGCCCGCGGCGACCACCCCTGCGCCGAGCAGCGCGAAGCCGGTGGGGCGGCGCCAGCCACCGGAACCCGGGCCCCCGGCGCCGACCTGCACCGGACCGGTCGACGCCACCGACGCACGCACTTCGCCGTCCGTGCGAGGCATCGCTTCGGTGGCGACGGTGAAGAGCACGCCCTTTCGATCGCTGAGCACCTCGACCCACCAGCTCACCCCTTGCTTCTTCACGGGCGCCTCGGCCCTTCCCGCGGTGATCGGCACGTCCAGGGTCGACTTCTCGCCCTCGAGGTCCAGGTGGAAGCGGGCGATGCGGGCCAGCCGCAGCACGTCCTTGTCCACCAACACCTTGACCGCCTGCACCAGGCCCCCTTCCAGGTTGACCCCGCCGGTGACGGCCAGGGGGCCATTGGCGGCGGCCCAGTCCCGCGCCTCGAAGAAGGGGGTGCGCACCCGGGGCGGCAGGTCCTTGGGCAGGGTGGCCGCGGGCTCGAGCATCAGCAGCTTGCGGAAGGAGTCGCGCGTCTTCGCTTCCTTGCCCAGGGTGCCGAAGGCGATGCCCTGCAGCTGGAGAATCTCGAGCACCGTCGCGCGATCGTTCCCCTCGGTCTTGTCGGCGGCGTCGAGGGCCTTGAGGGCCGCTTCCATCTCGAGGTCGTCGATGAGCGCCCGGGCTTCGGCCAACCGGGGCGAACCGGCCGACGCCGCGGAACCCCAGATCAACGCGATGACGGGAAGCAGGCTGAGGGCGCGCATGTGAGGAACGGAAGCCTACCCTTTTGAGGGCCCACCACCCCTCTCGTAAATTGACGGATCAGCTCCGCCGCCCCACACTTCGCAGCAGTGGCGCCTCTCGTAACGCCGGCCACGCCGGGGGTCGCCAGCTGGGAGCCAGGGACCCCCGTCGGCCGCTTCACCCTGCTGACCCCACTCGCGCAAGGCGGGATGGCGGAGATCTGGCTGGCGCGCCAGTCGGGCCTGCAGGGGTTCGAGAAGCTGGTGGTGATCAAGCGCATGATGACGGCGCTCGAGGCCGACCCCGAGTACGTCAACATGTTCCTCACCGAGGCGCGGCTGGCGGCGATGCTCAGCCACCCCAACGTGGTGCAGATCTACGAGCTGGGTGAAGAGGAGGGCTCGCTCTACATCGTGATGGAGTACCTCGACGGAGAGGACCTCGCGGTCGTTCGCCGCACCGGCCAGAAGCACGGGCTGCCGCTGCTCGATCACTACACCGCGCGCCTCATCTCGATGGCCGCGGAAGGCCTGCACTACGCGCACACCCGCACCGGCATCGACGGCAAGCAGTTGTCCATCGTGCACCGCGACATCTCGCCGCAGAACCTGATCGCCACCTTCGACGGGGGCCTCAAGGTGGTGGACTTCGGCATCGCCAAGCTCGCCACCCACCACACCAACTCCGGCAAGCTCAAGGGCAAGCTGGCGTACATGTCGCCGGAGCAGGCGCGCGGCGAGCAGCTCGACGCCCGCTCTGACGTGTTCTCGCTGGGCATCGTGCTGTTCGAGGTGGTGACGCGCACCCGGCTGCTGCCCAAGCTCAACGACGTCGACCTGCTCAACATCATGGCGAGCACCGAGGCGTTGCCGCGCCCTTCCGAGCGGCGGCCCGATCTCTCGCCGGGCCTCGAGATGATCATCATGAAGGCGCTTTGCCGAAAGCGGGAGCAGCGCTTTCAGAACGCCCGCGAGATGCAGGACGCCCTCGAGAGCTGGCTGCGCGACACCGGCAAGCACGCGTCGGCCGGCGATCTCGCCGACTACCTGCGGACCGTGTTCGCGCGGCGCATTCACGATCGCCGCCAGCTGATCGAGACCGCCATGACCGCCGAGCTGACGCCCAGCTCGGCCAGGCACCTCTCGAACATGGTGGCGCGCCAGGCCGCGGGCACCGGCTCGTCGGAGAGCCACTCGTCCACGCGCTGGCGAGACGGACTCAGGCGGCGCGCGCCGATGATCGCGCTGGTCGCCCTCTCGGTGCTGGTGCTCGCCATCGCCGGCGCGATCATCAAGCGCATCAGCGACCGCCAGGCAGAAGCCGTGGTGGAACCGGTGCGCCCGATGGTGGTGAAGGTCCCGCAGGCGAGGCCGCCGGTGCTGGTGGTGGACACCGTGCCTTCGGGCGCGCTGCTCACCATCGACGGGCAGGCGCGGGGCAGGAGCCCGCAGACCCTCGAGCAGCTGGGCGTGGGCACGCACCAGATCTCCGCCACCCTCGAGGGCTACCAGCCCGCCCAGCGCGCGGTGGAGCTCGAGCAGGCGGGCGAGCGGGTGCTGGTGGAGCTGGCGCTGCTCCCCATCGCGGTGCCGATTCCCGTCCCGGTTCCTCCGGGGCCGGGGACGGACGCCGGCGTGAAGCCGGTCGCCGTCAAGCCGCCCCCGAAGAAGCCGCCGCCCCCCGCCCCCACCGGCAAGCTCACCCTCAAGACCACGCCGTGGTCGACGGTCTACCTGGGCAAGAAGAAGCTGGGCGACACCCCGCTGATCAACATGGTGTTGCCGGCCGGCAAACACACGCTGCGCATGGTGAACCCCGAGTCGAACCTGGAGAACTCCGTCGAGGTGGAGATCAAGGCGAACGAGACCACCGTCAAGAAGCTCAAGTTCTAGGCGCCAGGGAGCGCAGGCGCGAGGCCAGCTCCCGCGTGCCCGGCTCGTTGCGGGGCGCCAGCTCGACCGAGAACGCGGCCGTCTCCAACCAGCCGGCTTCGGCGGCGGTGCGGGCCTCGAGGCGCTCCACCTTCCGGCGCAGCCCGTCGAGCTGCTCCAGGGTGTCGCGGTGCACGCGCAGCAGCTGGCCGAGGTGGCTGGCGAGCTCGGTATCGGTCGTCTCGCCGATGCGCTCCACGAGCGCGGTCACCGCCTCGCGCGCCTCCTGCTCGGTGTGCTCGTCCAGCGAGCTGGCGAGCAGGTCGCGCTCGGCCTTCACCTTGAGCCACCGCGCGGCGCCCTCGTGCGCGAGCGCTTCCAGCTCTGCGCGCGGGCCACCCCTGGGCAACCGGCCCAGCGCGGCGCGCACCCGTTGCCAGGCGTGCAGCACCCTGGGCTGCGAGGCGAGCTTGGGCTCCACCGCGTCGGCGGCGAGGCTCACCCACGCCAGCGCCGCGCCCGCGGAGAGGAACACCCCCGCGCCCAGCAGGGCCAACCAGCCCAGCGCCGCCCCGGGCCCCAGGTGGCGGCCCGAGAGCCAGCGCTCCAGCAGCAGGCACCACGCCGCGCCCAGCGAAGGACCGGCGCAGACCGCGAGCCGCCGCGAAAGAGAGCGCGGCGCGCTCGCCAGCATCAGCCCCAGGGGCACGGTGAAGAAGTACGCCAGGGTCGCTGGCGTCGAGGGAACGAACACCGGCAGCAGGGCGCTGGCGGCCAACACGGCCAAGCGCGCCCCCAGCCCCTGCCCGGGGAGCAGCAAGAGCAACAGCCCCGCGGCGAGGGCGAGGGTGTAACCAGCGGTGGAGGCGGTGCGGCTGAGCCCACCCACCAGCATCACCAGGCCGCCGGCGAGCGCGCCGCCGAGGGCGCCGCGCACCAGCAACCGCTCCACCGCGGCGGGGTCTTCGAAGCCGACCCGCTCCCAGGCCTGTTCGAGGGCGCTCATCTCAGTAGCCCTCGTTCTCTTTGCCGAAGGCGCTGAGCTTCTTCCGCTCGAGGCCGCGGGCGTACTCCTTCTTCCCCTGCGCGTCGGTCGACTTGCTGAAGCGCACCCGGGTGGCGTCGACCTCCGACTGGCCGGCGAGGGCGTCGGCGCTCATGCCGAACAGCGAGCGCGCGTTGTCGAGCAGGCTGGTGGCCTGCGCGCTGTCGCCCCGCTCCCACGCGGCGGCGGCCGCGAGCAGCTTCAGGTTGCCGACCGCGCCGATCCCGCGGGAGAAGACCGCCTCGTCACGCGAGGCCACCACGTCGGTCTCGTCTTCCACCACCGCCACCGTGAAGCCGACGTCGCTGCGCTGCGCTTCCCCGCCCAGCGATCGCCAGCTCACCGTCGCCAGCAGGCTGGCGCGATCATCCACCGAGGCGCGCGGCGACTCCACCCGCACCAGCACGCGCGTAGGCGTGTGCGGCCTCAGGTCCGCCAGGTGCAGCACCTGGCGCCCGTCGGGCCTGGTCTCGAGCACGCGGCCGGGCGCTTCCACCACCCGCAGGGCGTTGCTGTGAAAGGTGAGCTCGACGTTGCGCGCCACCGCGCTGCGAGCGGCGGTCACCTCGCGCCCGAGGATCTCTTCCAGCGCGCCGGCGTTCGCGAGGTAGCCGTACATGCCGCCACCCCGCTCGGCGAGTTGCAGCATCAGCGCGCCGTCGATGTCCGAGCCCACGCCCAGCGCGGTGACGGTGATGGAGTCATCGTGCACGTGGCCCACCAGCCCCGAGAGCTCGCGCGCGGTGAGCAGCCCCACGGTGGGTTGGCCGTCGCTCACCAGCAGCAGCCGCCGCGCCCCGGTGGCCCGACGCAGCGAGCTCCACCCGGCCTCCGTGGCGCCGGAGAGGTTGGTGGCCCCCGCGGCCTGGAGGGCGTCGATCGCCTGGTGGAAGGCCTGCCGGCTCTCCGGCGTCACCCGGCGCAGCTCGGCGGTGGTGAGCTCCGAGCCGAAGGCGACCAGCGCCAGCTCATCGCGCTCACCGAGCAGGTCGACCAGCCGGTGCGCGGCCTTGCGCGCGTCTTCGAGCTTCGAGCCCGCCATCGAGCCCGAGGTGTCGAGCACCAGCGCCAGCGAGATGGGCTGCTCGCCGGCCAGCTCGCTCTCGAGGGTGACGGTGTATTCGGCGAAGAGCTCGGTGCCGTTCAAGTGCACCGCGGTGTGGCTGGGCCGGGCTTCCACCTTCACCGCGCTGCCTCTGGAGACGGCCACCTCTCCGGGCCTGGCGACGACCGGCCGCGGCTTGGTGGCGACCGCCATGACGGCCATCAGCGAGAGGACCAACGCGCTGCCGAGGAGAATGCGGGTCTTGTTCATGTGGAGCTCCTGTTCGTTTGGACAGGAGCCACCGTCTCACGCGAGCCCAGGGCGGGAGCATCGGGCGAAGATCGAGGTCGGTCGTTTGACCGTCGGTCGTTCGACGGATGCGAAAAGCTACTTGGCGGCCTTCGCCATCTCGGAGCGCAGAAAGTCGGTGAGTTTCGCCGCCACTTCCCGGGGCATCTCGCGCGCCAGGGCCTTGCGGCACAGCGCCGGCGTCGCCTGGTAGCTCTTGAGGAAGTCCTCGCAGGGAGAGCAGCCATCCAGGTGCTGCTCGAGCCGGGCCTTCAGCTCAGTGTTCAGCTCCCCGTCCAGGTATTCCAGCAACAGCTCGACGCTGTCTTTGCAAGTGGAGGAGTTCATCGAAGGGCCGTCAGGAGAGGACAACCCTTCATTGTTACGCAAGGGCCACGGTTGCAACCGAGATTGAGCGCGGCTGAACAAGTGACCAGCGTCAAGAGCGCTCTTGATAGAAATGGTCGATCGCGGTGCGCAGCGAGAGGCGGGCGCGGTGCAGCCGGCTCTTGATGGCCGGCACGGTAGAGCCTGTCAGCTCGGCGATCTCCTCGTAGGACAGGCCCTCGAGGTCCTTGAGCACGAACACCTCGCGGTACTCGGCACCCAGGCGGGCGGCGGCGGCTTCGATGGCCTCGCGCAGCTCCTTGTCCATCGCCTCGCCTTCGGCGTCGCGAAAGTCAGACACCTCTTCGACCAGGCTGCCCCGCTCGTTGAACTGGGGGCCGTCGAGCGGGCCTTCGACCTGGTTGACCACCTTGCGGTGACGCAGGCGCATCAGCGCGTGGTTGGCGGCGATCCGATAGACCCACGAGCCGAACTGCGCGTCGCCCCGGAAGTTGGGGAGGTTTCGGTAGGCGGAGAGGAAGCTCTCCTGCAGCACCTCGGCGGCGTCGTCGGCCGAGTTGAGCATTCGCTGGGCGAGCCCGAACACACGGGAGCGATGGCGCTCGACGAGGCCCTCGAACGCAGCCACATCGCCCGCCTGGGCGCGGGTCAGCAGCTCGGTGTCTTCGGAAGGAATCAAAGGCGCGGAACCCTGAATCTTCCGACTCTCAGCGTCAAGCGACATGACCACCTACCCGAATACGGTGCGGGGTTGCTGCAGGTTTCACCGCCCCTGGCTCACGAACGGCGACCGGCGATCGTGGAAACGAAACGGCCTCGAGGCCCATTCCCCTGCGTAATCCACGCCAATCCGTCGGCTGACCTCGATGTGGCGCCTGGGCACCGGCACCCCGCGTGCGACGAAGAGCGGGGCGCGGTCGAGCGGCCGGGCGTTGAGTTCCAGGCAGAGCCCCAGCGCGCGGGTCAGTCGCCCGGGGCCGTCGGTGCGCAGTCCCTGCATCCCCTCGCCAGGCTCGAGCGCGCGAATGAGCACGGCCGCGCCCTCGCCCACCACCACGTTCACGCACAGGTGCAGGCCGTAGACCAGAAACAGGTACGCGTGACCCGCGGGGCCGAACATGACCTCGGTGCGCGCGGTGCGCCCCTTCGAGGCGTGACAGGCGAGATCTTCCGGGCCGATGTAGGCCTCGGTCTCCACGATGCGGCCCGCGCGTGCGCGACCGCGCACGACGTGCACCAGGTCCATCCCCAGCAGGGCGCGGGCGAGGGACACGGCGTCACGCGCATGAAACGACAGCGGCAGCGCCCGTCGAACCGGCTTCACGCTGGCGAAAGTAGCGCACCAGGCGCGGACGACCTCCTCTCCGAAGCGACAGAGAAACCGAGCCGAGTTCGTGTAGACATTCGACCCTCATGATGCCCTCGGGTCGAATCTTTGGAATCCTGCAGCCCGTCTTCTCGCTTCGCAGCGCGCACGACGTCGGCGTGGGCGACTTCGAGGCCTTCGACGCCCTCTTCGCGTGGATGAACCAGGCCTCCCAGAAGCTGGTGATGGTGCTGCCGCTGTTGCCCACCACGCCGGGCGATCCGAGCCCCTACTCCACCCGTTCGGCGTTCGGGCTCAACCCGCTCTTCATTCACCTGGGCTGGCTGCCCGAGGGCGTGCGCTTCAGCCTCGAAGAACAGCAGGCGATCGACACCGCCCGCGCTTCGCCCACCGTGCGCTACGACCTGGTCTTTCCGGTGAAGACGGCCGCGCTCGAGCGCGCCTTCGGCGCCTTCCAGAACCAGGGCAGCACCGCGCGCAGCCGCGAGTTCGAGGCGTGGTGCGGTTCGCAGCGCGAGTGGCTCGAGGGCTACGCGCTCTACGCGACGCTCTCGGAAGCGCACGGCCTTTCGCCCTGGTGGGAATGGCCCGCGCCGCTGGCCCGCCGCGAGCCCAAGGCGCTGGAAGCGGCGCACCGCGAGCACGCCAAGCGCGTTCGCTACCACCAGTGGCTGCAGTGGGTCGCCGATGGGCAGTGGCAGCGCGTGCGCGCCTCGGCGAAGGCGCACGGGATCGTGCTGTGCGGCGACGAGCCCTTCATCATCGCGCAGGACTCCGCCGACTGCTGGTGCTTCCCGAAGTACCTGCGGCGCGATGGCCGCCTGGGGGTGCCGCCCGACGAGTTCTCCGTCGACGGGCAGGACTGGGGCTTGCCCTGGTTCGACTTCGAGGCGCTGGCGAAGGACGCAGACGCCTGGCTGCGCCGCCGCGCCAAGCACGCCGCCGGCACCTACGACGTGCGCCGCATCGATCACGCCATCGGCTACTTCCGCCAGTACGTGCGCGACGAGCAGGCGCCCAAGGGCCGCTTCGTGCCTTCCGACGAGCCGGCGCAGCGCGCGCTGGGCGAGAAGAACTTCCGCCTGCTCTCAGAGGGCGCCGGCATCGTGGCGGAAGACCTGGGCGTCATTCCGCGCTTCGCCAAGGACGTGCTGGCGAGCCTGGGGCTGCCCGGGTACCAGGTGATGCGCTGGAGCCGCGAAGACGGGGTGTACCGCGATCCCCGCCACTACCCAGAGGTCTCGCTCGTCACCACCGGCACCCACGACACCGAGACGCTGCGCGGCTGGTGGGAGACCACCACCGACTGGGAACGGGAGACGGCCTGCCGCACCTGGCCCGAGCTCAGCGCCTTCCAGCCGCCCCCCAAGGATTGGAGCCCCGAGCTGCTCGAGGCGCTGTTGCGGGCGGCGATGAACTCGCAGTCGATGACCTGCATCTTCCCCTGGCAGGACCTGTTCGGAGAGCTCGAGCGCACCAACACCCCGGGCACCATGGGGCCGCACAACTGGAGCTACCGCATGCGCCCCGAGGTGCAGAAGCTCGGCAGCGACGAGACGCTCCAGCGCACGGCGAACTGGCTCACCCGGCTCGCGCACGAGGGGCGACGCGGCTAGTTCCAGCAGCGCCGCACTGCTGTACAAGCCCGAGGGTGCGCTTGCCGGTGCTCAGCTGCGGGTTGAGCTTCGCCCTGACGGCGTGCGTCACCGCGCCGCCGACGCCCGACTCGATGGAGGTCGACCGCTTCGAGATCGAGGGCGAGGACCGGCTCAAGGAAAAGGACATCAAGGAGAAGATCGTCACCGGCGAGTCCTCCTGGCTGCCGGCCTGGGTCCCCCTGCTGGGCAACCGGGAGTGGTTCGACCCCATCACCTGGCAGGCCGACCTGCGGCGCATTCAGCGCTTCTACGAGGCGAACGGTTTCTACCAGGCGCGGGTGCTGAACGACGTGGTCACCGAGGTGAGGCCCCGGCACGTGAAGCTGCTGGTGAAGCTGCGGGAAGGCGAGCCGGCCCGCGTCAAGAGCCTCGACCTCAAGGGCCTGGGGGCGGTGCCGCCCGACATGCAGGCGGGCGTGGTGGTCGATCTCCCGCTCGCCATCGACGACATCTTCCTGGAGGACTCCTGGGCGCGCATGAAGGCGCTGCTCGGCCTGCGGCTGCGCGAGCTGGGCTTCGCTGAGGTGCAGGTCACCGGCGAAGCGATCGTCGACGCCGAGGCCGCGCGCGTCGACCTCACGCTCACCATCGTGCCTGGCCAGCGCTACCGCTTCGGCAAGCTCTTCGTGGCCACCGACTCGAGGGCGGCGGTGCCCGCCAGGCTCATCGCCGACCAGGCCTCCCCCGACTTCCCCGAGGGCGCCTTCTTCAGCGAGACGGCGATGGCGGCGGCGCAGGCCCGGGTGTTCCAGATGGGCGTGTTCGCGGGCGTGAAGGTGAACCGCGGCATCCCCGATCGCGAGGCGGGCACGGTGCCGGTGGTGATCGACGTGAAGGAAGCGCCCTTTCGCTCGGTGCGCATGGGCGGCGGCCTGGGCGGCGATCCCATTCGCCAGGAGGTGCGCGCCATCTTCGAATACACCGATCGCAACCTCGGCCTCTCGCGGCTGTTCTTCAAGAGCTCGCGGCTCGATCGCCTCACCCTGAAGGCGAAGCTGGGCCTCGCCTTGGTCGACGTGGCGCGCTCCCTGGCGACCTCCAAGTGGGGCCCCATTGGCCGCCTCTACGCGGAGTACGAGGTGCCCCGCATGTTCGACCTGCGCACCCTGTCTTTCCAGGGGAGCCTCGACCTGCTCCGGACCCTCGACAACACCTACGACTACTACGCGCTCGAGGGGAAGCTGGGCGTCATCTGGCGGCCGCGCATCGACCTCACCGTCTTCCCCTCGATCAACTTCAACGGCTTTCTGCTGCAGACGGCGCTCGAGCTGCGCGACACCGCGCCGGCCAACGCCATCGGTTGCCCTCAGGCGCCCGAGGTGTGCTGGGTGAGCTTCCTCGCGCTCAACGTCGAGCTCGATCGGCGCGACAGCCGCATCGAGGCGCGCGAGGGCTACTACCTCGCGCTCGACGCCGCGGGCGGCATCTCGTCTGCCCTGCGCCTGCGGCCATTCTTCAAGGTCACCCCGGAGGCTCGCGGTTACTTGAGCTTCGGAAAGCAGAAGACGGTCACGCTCGCGGGGCGGGTGAGGTTTGGCATGCTGGTCGCGCCGGAGAACGACACTCCCATCGTGGTGCGCTACTTCTCTGGGGGCGCGGCGATGCGGGGCTTCCAGCAACGGCGCCTCTCCCCGCAGATCGCGGTGCCCACGCGCGACGACATTCCGGGCTGCCCCACCAGGGCGAAGCTCAGCGGCCCCGACGCCTGCCCGAAGGAAGGCACCACCCTGCCCATCGGCGGCGCGGGCTTGTTCGAGGCGAGCTTCGAGGTGCGTTGGGCGGTCAGTGAGAACTGGGTGCTGGCGCTGTTCAACGACTGGGGGCTGGTGGCCGACAAGCCGCTGGGCGCCGGGCAGGACCTCAGCCAATCGCTGTACACGGCCTTGGGCTTCGGCGTCCGCTATCGCACGCCGCTGGGGCCGATTCGGGTCGACCTCGCGTACCGCATGCCGCTGGGCGGCCCGCAGCAGGTCACCAACCCCGAGGGCGTGCCCTTTCGCAGCGCGCCGGGGTGCTTCTTCGGGCTGGGCTCGGGGTTGCGGGTCGCGGATCCCTACCTGCGCGGCCCTGAGGCCGGTGCCTTCGCAGGCTCGCCGGACAACA
>VFKJ01000943.1 GCA_009885595.1 Myxococcales bacterium
ATCGTGATCGATGAGGCGGTGCCGATCGTCCTGGATGCCGATGTAGTTCTTCATCGAGAACGTCACCGTCGTCCACGGGTGCGACTTGAACTTGGGCACGTTGACGAAGAAGTCCGCCTTCGCCACCGGCTCGGGCACGAAGATGGTGTCGCGCAGCCGCCCCTCGTGGCTGAGCGTGATCTCCACCTGCGCCTCTTCCTCGAAGAGCGAGCGCTGCACGCCGAGCCGCGCGAGCATCGGATCGTAGCCGGCGTGATCGAACACGTACCGGGTGGGAATGGTGATGCCGCAGCGCTCGCCCACGCGCAGCTCCGTCATGCCGCCGTCGCGATCTTTGAGCGCCAGCAGCACGCCCTCCATCACCTCGGGGCGCGTGTACGCGTGCTGAAAGAGCGGCCCCGCGGACACCAGGTTCGGCTTGACCAGCGTGCGCCCCCGCGGCTGCACCCCGAGGGTCTGCATGCCCTCGCGCACCAACCGGTGGATGGTGGGCACGTCGTAACCTTCGCAGTGGCGGAGAATGACGGTCGGCTGGCTGGCGGTCGGGTTCATACGCCGCGCAGCGTAGCGCTACTGGCAGCCGCCGAGCATGACCCGAACTTCTCCGTTCGAACCGGCCCCGCTTCCCAGCACCAGGTCAGGCCAGGCGTCGGCGTTGAGCGCACCGACTGCGACCGACCAGCCATTTCGGGCCGGCACCCGCACCAGCGGGGTGAAGAGGCCCGCGTCGTCGCCCGCGAGCACCTCGAGTCCGCCGTCGGTCGCCAGCCGGGTGGTGACCGCGTCGAGCGTGCCGTCGACGTTGAGGTCGGCCAGCAGCACCGCCCAGATGATGTCCCGTCCCGCCGGTTCCTGGGCCGGAGCGAGGAAGCCCGCGTCGGTGCCCGTCCCGCTCAGCACCGTCAGCCCGCCGCCCAGGTTGAAGCCCGAGGTGTTGTCGAAGTACCCGCTCCCGCACACGGCGTCCGCCAGGCCGTCGCCCGTGACGTCGGCCAGCGCCACCGAGTTCACCGCGGTCGAGCCCAGGAAGAGGCTGGGCGCGCCGAAGCCGCCGTCGCCCTCGCCCCGGCGGAGCGCCAGCCCGTATTGCGCGTTGCCCACCAGCGCGTCGACGAAGCCGTCGCCGGTGACGTCGGCCAGCAGCAGCCGGTGCGAGCCACTCGAGGCGCGCGGCAGGCCGCCGTCGAAAGTGCCGCGCACGACCTTGAGCTCGGGCGAGGAGCCGCCCACGTCGAGGGTGACGAAGTCGCTGCGGCCGTCGGAGTCGAGATCGACCAGCGCGGTCTCCAGCGGCGCGTAGAACGGCTGGCCCGCGTCGAGCACCGTGGCCGTGAAGGTGCCGTCGCCATTTCCAAACAACGCGGTGAGCGCGCCGGTGATGTCGATCGACAGCAGGTCCTGGTGGCCGTCGCCGTCGAGGTCGCTCACCGCCAGCGTCTGCGCGGTGATGCCCAGCATGCGGCTCATTCCGAAGAAGCCG
>VFKJ01000051.1 GCA_009885595.1 Myxococcales bacterium
GATCGAGCTTGATGAGCGAGAGCCGGCTCCAGCGCGTGCCGTCGAGCACGGTGACCAGGAACGAAGCGGTCACCTCGAGCGCCTCGCCGGTCACCTGCGCGCTCAGCTTCTGGCTCGTCACCGCCGCGGAGATCGGCGCGGCGGGTTCCTCTTTGCTGGACAGCATCGTCCTGGCTTCGTCGATGGGCAGCGTCACCGTCCCCGCGCTCGGCGCAGCCGCGAGGAGCACCAGCAACGCGGACATCATGACGTCACCTCCGCAGGTTGGTCCGAGAGGAAGGCGCGCACCTCTTTCCTCGTCACCAGCGTCATCACCCCGAGCAGCCCCGCGAGGATCTCGAGCGTGTAGATGAGCCCGGTGTAACCCGGCAGCAGCACCGCGAGCGTCGGCAGCACCTGCGTCGCCACCCACGCGCCCACCAGCCAGCCCCACTTTTCCTGCGGGAAGAGCCGCCAGACGTAGAGCACCACCGCCGCGCCCATGCCCGCCATCGTCACGCCCCACGCCGCCAGGAAGTGGAGGAACGCGCCCAAGTACGCGAGCAGCACCGAGGTGAAGCCGAACGCCGCGGCCGCCACGTACGTCTCCCAGACGTGCAGCTTGCGCCGGTGCCGCAGCGAGAGCACCGAGAGGCCCAGCAGGAACACGAGGCCCGGCACCACCGCGCGGAAGGCCATCAGGGCCATCAGCTCGTCGTACTTCTTCACCGAAGGCAGGATGACGCCCATCGCCACGCCCGACTCGAGCGAGGGGTACTTCCATTCGAGGCGCGCGTGACCATCACCGCCGCTTCGGCTGCTGGCCGCCAGCACGTACGCCGGGTAGTCGATGTTGTCGCCGCCGGTGACGTCGAGCGCGAGCGTCACGTTGCGCGCCTGCAGCGACGGATCGAGCCGGTACACGAAGGACTCCAGGCCGCGCGCGCGGTAGCGGATGTGGAACTCCGCCTTGCCTCCGACCGGGAGCCGCCCCGTCCACACCAGGCGATCTCCGTGCTCGCCGAGATCGAGGGAAGAGGGCTGGCCGTCGACCGTGAAGGCGAGCTCCGAGAGCAGCACCTGCGACTTGTCGACCTCGATCGGGAAGACGAAGGCCACGTCGACGTCGTACGAGGCCGGGTTCTCCGCGAGGTAGGTGCCGTCGAAGGTGAAGTCGAAGCCGGAGAAGTAGGCCAGGCCCCGCTTGCGATAGTTCATGGTGGCGTCGACGGTGACCCGCTGCTCCGAGAGCGCCAGCGAGGACAGCTCGGTGAAGACCGTGCCGCTCTGCACCGCCCGCAGCGAAGGCGCGGCCTGCTCCACCGGGGCGCCCCAGCGCGACTCGACGTCCTGCGCCAGCTCGGTCGAGGCGAAGTCGGTGCGGCTGGAGACCTGGCCCGCGATCACCCACACCGCGAAGGTGATGATGAAGAGGCCTCCAGCCCAATGTTGATCGAACACCCAGCGCAGTTTGGTTCGCATGGGGGCGGCGCCCTTCAATGGGCGTGCCTGCCTGAGGTGACCATTCGAGGCCGCATCAGCGCCGTTCTGCCCGCAGGCGCGTGTTTGACGGGCCGCGGGGCGTGGCCGTGGGGAGGCGCTTGCGCTCCTCGTTTTTGGAGCGCAGGCCCGGGCGTGAATTCGTCTATGGTTTCGGCCCCTTGTCCGAAGACGCGCTCCACCTCAGACCCATCAAGGGCGACCCTGTCCTCAAGGAAGAGTTCGGGCCGGTCGGCCGCGAGCTGTCCCAGCGTTTCTTCGAAGGCATCCGCTTCCCCCAGCCCGGCGTCGACGAGCTGAAGGATCTCTCGCAGCGCGGCTTCGTGGTCCACGTGATGCGCACCACCGCGTGGGTCAATTACCTCTTTCTCCACTGGGCGCTGATCCGCCGGGGGCTTCCGCCGATCCGCGCGGTGGTGAACCTGCGACGGTGGTTCACCAAGCCCTTCACCAACGCGCAGATGGCCGGCGACCACGGCGCCCGCTTCGACTGGGCGCGCAGCCAGGGCGGCGCTGGTCTCATCTTCATGCGCGAGAGCGGCTTCAACACCGCCCGGGGCCGGGAGAGCCGTGAAGACCCCTTCCCTGCCCTGGTCGAGCTCGCCCGCACCAGCGATCGGCCCATCTTCCTCGTGCCTGCGCTGCTCGTCTGGGAGAAGTGGCAGCAGAAGGTGAAGCCGAGCCTCTCGGATCGCATCTTCGGCAGCCCCGAGGCGCCCGGCTTCGTGCACTCGGTGGTCTCCTTCATTCGCAACTACCAGCGGGCGCAGCTGCGCGTGGGCACGCCCATCGATCTGCGCGAGGTGATCGCCAACGAGGGTGACAGCAGCACCGCGGTGATCGCCCGCAAGGTGCGCGGCGCGCTGCACCACCACCTGGCGAAGGAGACCCGGGCCGTCTTCGGCCCTCCTGCCAAAGAGACCGCCCGCCTCATCGACGAGGCGATGCGCGATCGGGTCTTCCAGCAGGCCGCGCAAGAAGTGGCGAAGGAGAAGAACAAGCCGTTCCCCCTGGTGCTGCGCGACGCGAAGAAGAACTTCAACTCCATCGCCGCGAGGATGAGCCCCAGCTACGTGGGGCTGTTCGCGTCGATCCTCCACCAGGTCTTCAGCCGCATCTACGACGGCGTCGAGGTGGACGAAGCCGGCCTCGATCGCACCATGAAGGCCGCGGCGGACGCCCCGGTGGTGTTCACCCCGAGCCACAAGAGCCACATCGACTACCTGGTGCTGTCGTACGTGCTCTTCACCCGCGGCTACAACCCGCCGCTGATCGCCGCCGGCGCGAACCTCTCGTTCTGGCCGCTGGGCCCGTTCCTCCGCCGCTCCGGGGCCTTCTTCCTGCGCCGCAGCTTCAAGGGCGACAAGCTCTACACCGCGACCTTCAAGGCCTACCTGAAGAAGCTCGTGCACGACGGCCTGCACCACGAGTTCTTCCCCGAGGGCGGGCGCTCCCGCACCGGCAAGCTGCTGCAGCCCAAGCTCGGCCTCTTCACCTGGCTCGTCGACGCGGTGGTCGAAGGCGCGCGCAACGATCTGCTCTTCGTGCCGGTCGCCATCGACTACGAGAAGGTGGTCGAGGGCGCCAGCTACAAGCAGGAACTCCAGGGCGGGGAGAAGAAGCCCGAAGATCTGAAGGCCCTCCTCAGCGCGCCCGCGGTGCTCACCGAGAACTACGGCCGCATCTACCTGCGCTTCGACGAGCCCGTGTCGCTGGCCAAGCTGATGGCCGAGCGTGGGGTGACGCGGGAGACGGCCACCGAAGAGCAGAAGAAGGCGCTGGTGCGCGCGCTCGGTCACCGGGTGATGTACGGGATCAGCAGCGTCTCCACGGTCACTCCGCACGCGCTGCTCGCCTCGGCCCTGCTCGCCCATCGCCGCCGCGGCATCTCGGTGCGCGAGATCACCGATCGCATCGTGCTGCTGCGCGGCCTGGCCACCGACTTAGGCGCCGCGCTCTCGCGGCTGCTGATCGACTCCCCGTCCGACCCCACCGTGCTGGGCTCGATCAGCGACGCCATGCGCATGTTCTGCAGCGCGGGCATGGTGCGCAGCATCGAGGCGCGCGGCCAGCCCATCTTCCAGGTCGAGGACGAGCGCCGCGCCGAGCTCACCTTCTACAAGAACACCCTGATGAACCTGATCGCCGGCCGCACCATCGTGTGCGCGGCGGTGATGGCCACCGATCCGAAGACCGGGCGCGAGGTCATCAGGGAACACGCGCTCTTCCTCTCGCGCCTCTTCAAGCTCGAGTTCGTCTACCCGGTGGGCAAGACCTTCGATCAGACCTTCGAGGAGACGCTGGAGCACCTGAGCAAGCGCGGGCTGCTCTCGCGGGCCGACTCGATGATCCACATCGCGCCCGAGGCCCACGCCAGGCCCACCGTGCAGTTCCTCGCCGACCTGCTGCGCGACTCGCTGGAATCGTACCTGCTGGCGGCGCACACCGCCCAGGAGCTCCCCCCCGGGGGCGTCGATCGCAAGGAGTTCCTCAAGCGCGCGCTCGAGGCTGGCCGGGCCGACTTCCTCGCGGGTACGATCACCGCCGCGGAAGCCCTCTCGAAGACCAGCCTGGAGAACGCGTTGCAGTTCCTCATCGAGCAGCACTTCCTCGCCGAGAAGGACAAGAAGCTCGTCCCTGGTCCGGCGAGCGCCTCGGAGCTGGTCCAGCAGATCCGCCGTTTCGTTCCGGAGAACATGTGAACCTCAGCACCCTTCGTCGAGCCCTCCCGATGATCTTCCTCGCCACCGCGGCCCTGGCGCAGGACTTCGAGCTGGACCTGACGGAAGAGAAGCCCGTCACGGCCCCTGAGTTCAGGCCCACCCTGGGCGTCATCTCGGTGAAGGCAGCCGACGCCGAAGAGGTGAGCGCTTCGCGCGCCCGCCAGCTCGAAGCGGAGCTGCTCAAGCAGCTCGGCCAGGGCGATCTCTTCCAGACGGTGACCGAGCCCTCTGCCATGCGTACGCAACTGGGAGCGGAGTTCGCCGCCGTCGACGCCTGCGTCGACTACGCCTGCTTCGAGGCCGCCGCCAGGAAGCTGAAGGTGAACCGGCTCGTTCGCCTCACCGTGCAGAAGCACAACGTCGGCTCGATGGTGACGATGTACGGGTACGACCCCGGCTTCAACGAGGTGCTCGTCGTCTCGCAGGAGAGCGGGGAGAAGGCCGAGAAGGCGTTCCTCGGCGTCGCCGGCAAGACCCAGGCGCAGAAGGATCGCGAGTTCATGAAGAAGCTGAACGGCTTCCTGGTGCAGGTGCAGAAGACCCTGTCGATCCCCAACGGGAAGATCATCGTGGAGAACGATCCTTCCGCGGTGGTGATGGTCGACGGCGTCGAGTCCGGCATCGGCTCGATGGAGGTGATCGCCCCGCGCGGCAATCGCACCGTGAAGGTGACCTCGCCGGGCTACAAGCCCTTCGAGCAGTCGGTCACGGTGCAGCCCACCCAGGCCGCCACCGTGAGGGTCGCGCTGGTGGCGCTGCCGCTCGAGCCGGTGGTGGTGGTGAAGCGGGAAAAGCCCGAGGGCGGCGGTTTCTTCACCCGGCCCGGGCTCTACCTGGCCGTGCTCGGCGCCGCGGCCGTCGGGGTGGGCATCTACTTCGGCCAGACGGCCCAGGCGGTGAAGACGCGGGTGGAAGCCGGCGGAGATCCCGTGACGGTCACCCGCGCCGAGGCCAAGAACGCGCCCACCAACGCCCTGCTGGCCAACGTTCTCGTCGGCACGGGCGCCGCGGTGTTCGCGGGCGGCGTGACCTGGGTGATCCTCACGCCCACGCCCGGGGGCCCCCCCGCCGCCGCGCCCCCGAAGACGAACACCGGCGAGCCCACCGAGACCACGCCGACGCCGACCGGAGCGATGCTCAACTTCGGAGGCACCTTCTGATCGCCGCCCTCGCCCTCTCGCTGTGCCTCTCGGCCAGCGACGGCGGGATCTCCGCGCTCGAGGGCACCTGGGTGCTCGACTCCGAGCGCACGACGGATCCAGGTCCGGTCCTGGAGCGGCTCCGCGTGGGGTGGTTCTTGCGCAAGATGGCGCCCACGGTGAGGCCGACGAACGTGATCGTGGTCACCGCCGACCGCGCCACCGTCGACGTGAAGTCGCCCATCGGCACCCGCCGCAACACCCTCGTCTTCGACGGCACCACGCCCACCACCGACGACTTCTTCGGCAACCCGCTGACCTACGTGGTCACCATCGAGGGCGACACCATCGTCGGCCGCGGCCACGTCACGCTGGAGAAGGAAGGCCGGGTGCCGCTCGAGCTGCGCCGGCGCGTGGAAGAGGACGGCGTGATGACGCTGCGGATCATCGTCTCTCCCGCCCAAGAGAAGCAGATCGAGCTCAAGCGGGTCTTCAAGCGGAAGTGAAGGCCGCGCCCCGCCCCGCGCGCAGCTCGCTCACAGCTTTCTCCCACGCCTTCGTCCAATCGCGCCCCCGGATGGTGAAGGGCTTCCCCTCGAAGCACCCCTGCACGAACGACGCCTCGAGCAGGGTCGCCTGCTGCTCGGCGTTGAGCTGCGCCCAGGCGCGGCCCTGCAAGAGCCCCATCTCCAGCTCGTAGCCGTCGCCCAGCAACTGCGCGTGCACCGAGTCACCGATGTACGCGTGACCGCCGTTCTGGAACTGCCAGACGTGA
>VFKJ01001171.1 GCA_009885595.1 Myxococcales bacterium
TCTCCCCCGCAGGGGAGAGGGAGAGAGGTGACTCAGTTCGGGACCACCTCGGTCGGCTGACACAGCTCGCTCTCCGGAGTCGCCACCACCGGCGCCGCGAACGAGACGTTGAGCTTGCCGACCCCATCGACGTTCCGCGCGAAGAGCGAGCCCTCGAACGTGGTCTCACCCACCAGCTCGAGATCTGCATTCGGCGCGTACACGGAGCCCACCACCTTCTGCGCACCCACCAGCGACACCTTCCGCTCGCCCGCCACGTAGAGCCGCACCGCGCCCGGCGTCGCGCCTGCACCAAACGAAGAGTCGCCCACCATCTGGACATCGCCGTCGACGTAGAGGTCGAGCGTGCTCCCCGGAGTGAGGGCAATGTGCGTCGCGCCGACGGTCTCGAAGTCGCCGTTCACGTAGAGCGCCACCGCGCCGTCCACCGTGAGCGTGTGCTGCCCCACCGCCACGATGCCATCGAAGAAGTAGCTGCCGCTCCCCAGCGTGAGCGTCTTCTCGCCGACGCTCTGGTCGAGCTCGAGCCCGATGGCCGCGTTGTCGTTCTGCGTCTTCGCCGCCGCGATCGCCGCCGCGACGTCGAGCGCCTGGTCTGCGCCGCAGCCGCACGGCGGACCTTCCATCGGCGTGTACGCGCCCTTCGCGCCGAACGTCGCGGTGCCGACCCAGTTCTCCGCTTCGGGCGTCCGCAGCGTGCCCTTCACCTCGAGGTGGCCGACGTTGGAGACGCCGCTGCCCGCGGAGAGATCGCCGTCGACGCGCACGTTGCCCACGCCTTCGACGCGTCCGGAGGTGGTGAGGTTGCCCGCGACGACGAGGTCGCCCACGCCCGTCACCCCGCCCCAGGCCACCAGGTCACCGGAGAAGTCGTGCTGCCCGACCACGTCGACGGTGCCGTTGATGCCCGCGGGACCGCCCTGCACCCAGGTGCCTTCACCGACCGCGCGATAGTCACCGCACAGGCACAACGCCGCGTCGAACACCTTGGGCGCAGGTGAGGCCGGGCACGAGACGATCGGCTGCCGAGCGCGCGATGACGCCCGCTCGCCGTTCGAGAGACCACAACCGGCCAGCACCACCACCGCCGACATCAGGATCGTTCTGCTCATGAGCTGCCTCCAGGGAAAGGGTTCTGGAAGGGCTCCAACGCACCCCCTGTGCCGCGCGTAACCCGCCGCGTTCCCTGGCGAACCCGAGGCCCGGAGCGAGGGGATGGTGCTGGCCTGTCCTGTCGCAGTGTCCTCGCGCGAGGACACTCCGGCGCCACTTCCCCGGGGCTTGGGTGTAGGCACGGCGCTTGGAGTGGTCCCGCCGGCCGCATCCCGCGGCCCTAAAGCAAGAGAGAGCAACGATGATGAAGTCTTTCCTGATGTCGCTGGCGCTGGTGCTCAGTGGTTGTGTTCAGACGGTGTGCGCGGGCACGAACTGCGACTGTCCTTCCGGTGAGACCTGCGCGTTCGATGGCTGTAGCGCCTCGACCGCCGCCTGCCGGCTCAACTGCGAAGCGAGCGCGACCTGCACCGGCACCTGTGGCGCGGCGTGCAACGTCACCTGTGGGGGCAAGGCGTGCACCCACACCGTGGGCGAGGGCTCCAGCGTGGTGTGCAGCGGCGGCACCTGCGACATCACCTGCGAGGGCGCCTGCACCGTCGCCACCGGCGCTGGCACCCTGAAGCTGACCTGTAAGACGGGCGCGAAGACGGCCGCCGGCTGCGAGTGAGGGCGAGTAGTCTGCGCTCCGATGGCGACTGAAGGCCTCCAGTTCGGCCGATACGTGCTGCTCGAGCGCATCGCCGCCGGAGGCATGGGCGAGGTCTACGTCGGGCTGCAGACCGGCATCGGCGAGTTCAGCAGGCCGGTGGCGGTGAAGCTGCTGCTGCCGCACCTCTCTGATGATCAGCGCATCATCTCGATGTTCCTGCGCGAGGCGCGGCTGGCCGGGCAGATGACGCACGCCAACATCGCCCAGGTGTACGACGTGGGCTTCGAGCACGAGCGCTACTTCATCGCGATGGAGCTGGTGCGCGGCGTCTCGCTCTCGAAGCTGATCGTGGGCCTCAAGGGCGCCGGGAAGCAGCTCTCGGCCGAAGCGCTGGTGTACGTGGCGCGCGGGCTGTGTGACGGACTCCACGTCGCGCACGAGCAGCGCGACACCGAGGGCACGCCGCTGGGCGTGGTGCACCGCGACGTCACGCCGCACAACGTGCTGGTGTCGGTCGATGGCGCGGTGAAGCTCACCGACTTCGGCATCGCGCGGGTGGCGGAAGGTGATCAGCGGTCCCAGCCCGGCTCGGTGATGGGCAAGCTGGGCTACCTCGCCCCGGAGCAACTGCAAGGCCGCGAGATCGATCGCCGGGTCGACCTGTTCGCCGCGGGGGCCACGCTGTTTCACCTCGCCGCGCTGGAGAAGCCGTTCGACACGCCCACCGGAGCGACCATCGATCCCCACCGGCTGCCGCGCGCACCGCTGCGGGTGTTCAGACCCGATCTTCCGCGGCAGCTGATCGATGCGATCGAGCGCGCGATGCATGCCGACCCCGATCAGCGCTTCGCCACGGCGCGCGAGTTCAGGCTCGCGTTGCCCGAGGTCACGCCCAACCAGGACGAGCTGCTGGGCGCGGTGGTGCGCGAGTCGTGTGCCGCGGCGCTGGTCGACCTCGAGCGCAAGACGGAGCGGGCGACGCGTCCTCACGGCACCGCGGCGATCACCCGGGCGCACAAGGCCACCCCCTCTCCAGCCAAGCGGGCCCCGGAGGCTTCTGAGTCCATCTCGCTGGGCGCCGCGCGGCCCAGCCGGTGGCCGCTCGCGCTCGGAGGGTTGGGGTTGCTGGTGGGGTTGTTGGCTTTGGGTCTGGTGCTCAAGGGGCCTGAGGCCCCCTCGACTCCGCTCGAGGTGACCGGGAACGGCCCCGCGCCAGTGGCTCCTTCGACTCCCCCTGCAGAGCCTGCTCCGGTTCCTGCGGTCGTCGCGCCGACGCCTGTTCCCACGGCTGCGCCTGCAGCCCGCGCGGTGGTGTCGATCGACGCGAGTCCGTGGGGCCAGGTGTGGCTCGATGGAAGACCGCTGGGCGACACGCCGGTGGCGGAGCTCAAGCTGCCGCCCGGCGAACACCAGCTCAAGGTGATGAACCCCGAGACGGGCAAGAGCAACACCCAGAA
>VFKJ01000106.1 GCA_009885595.1 Myxococcales bacterium
ATCGGCACGACCGCGCACTTCGAGGGCATCGTGCTGGGCAAGACGATGATCGCCGTGAACACCGGGGCCTCGGTCAACGGCCGGCTCCTGGCTCAGACCGCGGTGACGCTGCAGATGAACGCGGTGACTGCGCCGACGGCCGCGCGCGGCCCGCCGAAGACCCGTTGAGCTGACGAGCGTTCCAGCGCGGAGGTGGTGATGTCCCGCCTCCGCGTTCTTCACCGACGAAAACAGGGCCTCCCACTGACCTGGATGGCCGTGCAGCTGTCGAAGACCGGCGTGGTGATGGTGTTCAAGGCCGCCTCTCAGCGCCTCGCCTGACACATCGCCGCGGCCTCCAGCAGCGCGGAGACCATCGGCGTCGGATCCGCCCGGCCCTTGCCCGCGATGTCGTAGGCGACGCCGTGATCGGGCGAGGTGCGCGGCACCGGCAGCCCCAGCGTGACGTTCACCGTCCGCTCGAAGTCGAGCGTCTTGGTCGCCACCAGCCCCTGGTCGTGGAACATCGCCAGCGCCACGTCGTAGGGAAATTTCCGCGCGCTCGCGAAGAGCCCATCGGCCGCGAAAGGCCCGCTCACGTCGAGCCCGAGCGCCTTCGCCTTGCGAATCGCCGGCGCGATGATCCGCGCCTCCTCGCTCCCCAGCACCCCGCCATCACCCGCGTGGGGATTGAGCCCGCACACCGCGATGCGCGGCCGGTGCCCCACACGCGCGCGCAGGCCGCGATCGAGCAACTCCAGCTGCGCCACCAGCTTCGGGGTCGACAACGCATCGGGCACCGCGCGCAGGGGCAGGTGATTGGTCGCCAGCGCCACCGAGAGCAGCGGGCCCTTCATCAGCATCATCACCTCGACGCCGAAGGCCGCCGCGAGCACTTCGGTGTGGCCCGCGAACGGAACGCCGGCTTTCGTGATCGCCTCCTTCGACACCGGCGCGGTGCAGAGGCCATCGATCTCACCCAGCTTCGCCGCCGCGATGGCCGCGTGTACGTAGGCGAGCTGCGCCAGTCCGCCCGCGCGGGTGGGCTTTCCGGGCTTGCGATCATTCGCGGGCAGCTGGCTCACCACGCGCAGCTCGTAAGTCCCCGCGCGCACGGACGCGTCTCCGAAGAGGACCGGCGTCAACGCGCGCTTCACCTTCGGTTGCTCGAGCGCTGCCAGCGTCACCTCGACGCCGATGCCGGAAGGATCACCCAGGGAGACGCCGATGCGCGGACGCGACATGGCCGCGGAGTGTACTCACGAGGTGCTGAGCGAGCATGCCCTCTCCCCGACCCTCTCCCCCGCGGGGAGAGGGAGACAGTCGTCACGGTTGTCCGTGCTGGAGCACCTCGTCGGAACACGAGCTGCGCAGCTCGGTGAGCACCGCCGCGCGCCGCGCCGGGTACTCCGCGCTGAACCACTGCAGCAACCCGACCACCTCGGCCGTGCGTCCGAGCTTGCACAGGCCAGCCATGCGCACCGACCAGGCTTCATCACTCCAGCGCCCGGAAGGGCAGCGGCGTTGGTAGGCCCCCAGCAGCCACACCGCGTCTTCCGCGCGATCGGCGTCGAGCAGCTTGCGCGCGCTCTGCGCTGAACGGAGCTCGGTGGCGGGGTCGCAGTTGGGGAAGTTCGCTTCGACTTCGAGATCCCAGGTCTCCGCGGTCGGCGGTGCGGGGGGCGGGGTGACCACGGGCTCGGCGATCGGCGCTTCCACGACGACCACCGGCGCTTCGGGCTCGGGCGGCTTGGGTGGCGCTGCGCGCGGCTTCGCGGGCGGAGGCACCACTGCGACGAGCTCCGGCGGTGGTGGCGGGACGACTGCGACTTCGGGTTCGGAGGGCTCGACCAGCACCACAGGCGCTTCAGGCTTCGGCGCCTGTTTGGCTTGCTCCTCTCCCCGACCCTCTCCTCCACGGGAGGAGAGGGAGACGGCCACCACGCTCACCGTCGACACCGCCACCACCACCAACGCCACCTTCGCCCCCAGGCTCAACGCCGCGAACCCGGTCGTCGCGGCCTGCGCACTCACCGCGGTCGTCGCCGCCGCCACGCCCACCACCGGAATCGCCACGCCCAGCGCGCGCTCGAGGTTCTTCCTCACCCGCGCCTCGTCCTCCGAGGTGGGATCGGCCGCCTTCAGCGCGCTCAACGCAGCGCTCGCCTCTTTCGACAACGGCTTCATCTGAGCTCCTCTGCCTCGCGCTTCACGAGGTCTTCGAACTGTTGCCGCGCCGAGCGCAGCCGCGTGTACAGCGTGTTCAGGTTGACGCCGGTGGCGCTCGCCACCTCGGGCACCGAGTACCCCTCGACGTCCACCAGCAGCAGCACCTCTCGCCGCTCGGGCTCGAGCTGCTGGAGCAACGCCTCGACCCGCCGGCCCACTTCCTTCGACGCCGCCGCCGACTCGGGCCCGGGACCCGTCATCTGCAGCTCAGGTGACACCGGCTCGGTCGGGCGCTGCTTGCGGCGCGTGTCGCTCGCCACCCGGATCGCGATGCCCAACAGCCAGGTGCGCTCCGTGGACCGGCCCTCGAAGTCAGCCCAGCGGCGCCACGCGGTGACGAAGACTTCCTGCGCGGCGTCGTCCACCGAGCCCGGGTGCACGCCCAGCCGCTGCAAGGTGCGCCACACCGCGCGAAAATGCCCGGCGTAGAGCGCCCCGAAGTCCGCGGTATCAGGGGCCTTCTCCATGTGGAGCACCCGAGCGGTCGCCGTCACACCGCATCAGTGGCGTGAGCCCTTCAAATCCGTCTGGGAAAGTTTCAGATTTTGACGTCCACCACCGCGGCGGCTCGCAGCTCCATCACGTACTGCTCGGTGTACTTCTCCAACTGGCCGCGCAGCATGCGATCGCGCAGCTGCTCCTTCACCTCGTCGAAGGGCGGCGCCGAGAGCACCTTGTGCTCTTCCACCTTGAGCACGTGCCAGCCGAACTTGGTGCGAATCGGCTCGGAGATGGCGCCCACGGGCAGGGAGAACGCCGCCTTCTCGAAGTCAGCCATCATCACCCCGCGCTTGAAGAAGCCGAGGTCTCCGCCATCGGCTGCCGAGGGGCCTTCGCTCTTCTTCTTCGCCAGCGCCGCGAAGTCGGTGCCCGGCTTGTTCGCTTCCACCATCAAGGCCTGCGCCTTGAGGCGGGCCTGCTCGACCTTCTCGGGGGTGGCGTTCTGGGCGACCTGCACCAGCAGGTGGCGGGCGTGCACCTCGAACTCGTTGGACTCGTCGTGGGCCCAGCGCGCGTACTCGGCCTTCAGATCTTCATCGGAGATCTTCACCTTGCTGCGCACCTTCAGGTTCACCAGCTTGAGCCGCGCGAGGTGCTTGCGCATGAAGGTCTTGTAGCTGGCCAGGGTGTAGCCCTCTTGCCCCAGCAGGCCCTCGAACTGCTCGCTGGTGATGTTGTTCTGCTTCTTGACGTCGTCCATCCCCATCTCGATCTCCGAGTCGGCGACCTCGATGTTCAGCTCCTTCACCTGCGTCTCCATCAGCTTCTCGCCGATGAGCAGGTCGATGCCCTTCTTCACCAGCACCGCCCGGGCCTCGGCCCGCTTGGCGACGTCGGGCTCGGTGCGGAGCCGCTGCGCGTCCGGGGCGATTCGGGACTCCACCTCGGAGAGGGTGATGATGTCGTTGTTGACGACGGCGGCCACCCGGTCGACGAGCTCCGCGTGGGAGACGAGGGCGGTGAGGGCCAGGGCGCTGATCAGCAGTCGATTCACGAGCGGAGCCATACCATGTGAAATGGCGATACGTGCGGCCGGTGCGCGATTGCGTGCCCTGCGCTCGGGGGGCTGGAGCGCAGGGGAGAGGCAGGAATTACGCATGATTGGCGGCAGGGTTAACGCGGAGCAGAGTCGTGGTCTCCTATGCCTTGCCCATGGCCTCCACCGCCGCATTGCTCGACGAGCCGCGTGGCCAGGCCCCTGGACGGGAGAGGTCGCGCGCCGTGTGGGTGAGCTGGGTCGCCGCCGCGCGCAAGGGTGATCACGAGGCCTTCACCGCGCTCCACGGCCACTTCGGCAAGCTCGTTCACGCCGTCGTCATCGCGCGGGTGCCCGCCTGCGACGCGTCGGACCTGGTGCAGGACGTCTTCCTGCTCGTCTTCCAGAAGCTCTCCTCGCTCGAGGACGACCAGGCGTTTCCCGGCTGGCTCACCCAGCTCGCGCGAAACCGCGCCTCACGGCACCTGCGCGACGCCCACCCTGGTGAGTCGCTCGACGACGTCCCGCAGCAGGCCGCGCCCGATCGCAGCGGCGCACCCGACGCGAAGAAGGTGCTGCGCGCCCTGCAGCAGATGCCCGAGGCCTATGCCGAGACGCTCGCCATGCGCCTCATCGAGGGCATGACCGGGCCGGAGATCTCCGAGCGCACCGGGCTCACTCCCGGCAGCGTGCGCGTCAACCTGCACCGCGGCATGGCGCTGTTGCGCGAGAAGCTGGGTCTGCCGAGTCGAGCGGAGGGCGCCGATGAGTGATGGCAGGCCCCTCACCCCGACCCTCTCCCCGCTGCGCAGGGAGAGGGAGGACTACCTCTGGGACAAGTCGGGCAGCGACCCCGAGCTCGAGGCGCTCGAGCGCTCGCTTTGCGGCCTCGCGTACGATCGCCAGGCGCCCGTGCTGGTGAAGGGCGACTACCTCTGGGACAAGTCTGGCGCCGACCTGGGCGTCGAGGCGCTCGAGCAGTCGCTCTCCTCGCTCGCGTACGACGGCGAGGCGCCCGTGGTGCCGGTGCGCCGCGTGCCCACGCCCTCTCCTCCGCTCCCGGCCATGCGCGTGCCGTTCTCCCGCGGCGCTCCCTGGACGCACGCGAAGACGATGCCGCTCGCGCTCGCCGCCGGGCTGATGCTGGTCGGCTTCGCGGTGGCCTGGAGCGCGCTGGCGAAGGAGAAGGCCGACGTGCGCAAGGGCTGGAACCTGGTGCCCGTGGTGGTCGCCGCGGTCGACCTCTCGGAGGGCACCACCGTCACCCTGCAGCAGCTCTCGCAGCGCAGCGTGCCCGAGCAGTTCGTCACCTCCTCGGTGGTGAAGCCGGACTCCGCCAGCTACGTGGTGGGGCAGAAGGTGCAGGTCGCCGTCGCCGCGGGTGACCCGCTGTTGTGGAACCAGTTCGACGCCTCGCGCGCGGTCGAACGGCTCGCCACCCGCATCTTCAAGCGCGCCCGCGCCCTGGCCGTCGAGGTGAAGGGCACCACCGGCGTCGGCGGGTGGATGCGCCCGAACGATCACGTCGACATCATCGGCAGCTTCAAGGATCCACTCACCAACCAGCCCGTCGCCGTCACCCTGATGCAGAACGTGATGGTGCTGGCGACCGGCAAGCTCACCGGCACCACCAACGTGAACCTGGTGCGTGAGAACGAACGCGCCTACGGCCACGTCTCCCTGATGCTGCTCCCCGAGGAAGCGGAGATGCTGGTGCTCGCCGGTCAGCTCGGCGGCCTCACCTTCACGCTCAGGAACGAAGACGACCTCGACGTCATGGACGAGCGCGGGCGCGCCACCATCGACACCCTGATGTCCGGGGAGCGGACCCGGGTGCTGCAGCAAAAGAGGTTCAACACCATCCAGGTGATCCGCGGAGCGGCGGCCCCTGACTCGGCGAAGAACGCGAAGTAGTCGTCGCCCCTCACCCCGCCCCTCTCCCCGCTGCGCAGGGAGAGGGAGACTGGTTAACGGTTTTCGGGAAGGCGGCTCCTCTCCACATGCTCAAGGGAAAGTCGCCGCTGATCATCGGAGTGGTGCTGGGCCTGGCTGCCTTCGTCATCGGCTGGTCGGGGCTGCAGCGCGAACGCGCTCGCGTGCGCGCCGGGTACAACCTGGTCCCGGTGGTGGTCGCCACGGTCGACATGTCCGAGGGCACCGTGCTCACGATGGACATGATCAGCCAGCGCTCGGTGCCGGAGACCTTCGTCACCTCGTCGGTGGTCAAGCCCGACTCCGTCACCTACGTCGTCGGGCAGAAGGTGATGGTGTCGCTGCAGGCCGGCGACCCGCTGCTGTGGAGCCAGTTCGAGACCTCGCGCAGCGCCGAGCGGCTCAACACCAGGGTGATCAAGCGCATGCGCGCCGTCACCATCGACGCGCGCGCGTCGTCGGCGGTGGGCGGCTGGGTGAAGCCCAATGATCACATCGACGTCATCGGCACCTTCAAGGACCCCGACACCAACCAGCAGGTCGCGCTCACGCTGCTGCAGAACGTCGTCGTGCTCGCGACCGGGAAGATCACCGGAACCACCAACGTCAACCTGCTCGCGGAAGGCGATCGCACCTACGGGAACGTCACCTTGATGGTGGTACCCGAGGAGAGCGAGATCCTCATGCTCGGGCAGGAGCTCGGCAATCTCTCGCTCGCCCTGCGCAACGAGGACGACCTCGACACCATCGACAACCGCCTGCCGACGTCGGTGCGGACCTTGTTCGATGGGGAGCGCAGGTCGATTCACCAGAAGGCACGCAAGGACATCATCGAGGTGCTGCGGGGCAATGGTGGGAAGGACACGCGATGACGGTGCTTGCTGCGGCGTTGCTCGGGGTGTCGGTGGCGCTGGTGACGATCGCGCTGTGGCCCAGAAGAGAAGAGCGTCAGCCTCTTCGGTTCGTCGAGGACGAGCGGGTTCCGAGGACGCTTCACTGACCCTCTCCCCGACCCTCTCCCCCGCGGGGGCGAGGGAGACAGGATTACGGTTCGGCGGACTGACCGGGCGCCGCGCGGCCCGACACCAGCACCAGCGACTCGTCGTTGATCACGACCGTCGCCTTCGCCCGCAGCCCCGCCACGTACGCCTTCTGCGCCTCGGCGCGCAGGGTCGAGAGCAACCGCTCTTCGATGCTCCCGCGCACCTCGATCAACTCGCGCTTGCGCGCCGGCTTCTTCTCCACCACCCGGAACAGGTGAAAGCCGTACTCGGTCGACACCACCTCGCTCGTCCCGCCGACGTTCAGCTTGAACACCACCTCGTCGAACGCCGGGGGCATGGTGCCGCGCGCGAAGAAGCCCAGGTCGCCGCCCACGCGCGCATCGGGAGACAGCGAGTACCGCCGCGCCAGGTCCGGGAACTTCTTGCCCTGCCACAGCTGGGCCTGCACCCGCTTCGCTTCGTCCAGGCCCTTCACCACGATCTGCTGCGCGTGCACCTGCTCGGGCTCCAGGAAGTCGCCCTGGTGCTCCTCGTAGTACTGCGAGATCTGCTCCTCGGTCACCGCGACCCGCGAGTGCACTTGCTGGGTCAGCAGCTTCTCGATGGTGAGCTGCTCCCGTGTGCTCCGGGTCAGCGCCGCCCGCGAGGTCTGGCTCTTCGCCAGCGCCTCGTCGAACGTGCCCGCGGGGTACTCCGACGACAACGCCAGCACCCGGCGATCGACCTCCTCGGTGGTCACCGTCACCCCCGCGGCGGCCGCGGCCTGCAGCAGCAACACCCGCGCGGTCAACGTCTCCAGCAGCGCCGTCTTGTAGGGCTCGACCTGCTCGGGCGTGCGGGGGCCATTGCCTTCCATCGCCTGGGCCTCGCGCGCGAGCAGCCGCTCGAAGTCCACCCGCTTGATCACCTCGCCGTTGATGGTCGCCACCACCGCGGGATCCTGGCTGGGCTTCTGCTGCTGGGGACACCCCGGGAAGATCAGCACCAGCGCGAGGAGGGCGGGGCGAAGCATCGGCGCACCTTACTTCGTCGAGGGGGGCGCGGGGATGAAGCCGGGGGCGGGCGAGCCCGAAGGAGCGGCCGGCGCCTTGGGGTCGATCACCATCGCCGCCAGCGACGACTCGTTCACCTCGAGGTGCGCTTCCTTCTTCAGGCGCTCCATCAGCGACCGGAAGCGCTCCTGCTTCGACTCGTTGGCCAGCAGCTGCTGAATGCTCGGCTTCGCCTCTTCCACCTTGAGGTTGAGCGCGAGCTGGCGACCCTGCAGCTTCACCACGTGCAGCGCTTTGGGGGTCTCCACCAGCTCGGGCGCGAGGTCACCCACCTTGACCAGCGCGGCCGCCGCCGTCGCCAGCTCAGGGCCGTACTGGGTGGCGAGCTCCTCGTCGGACAGAAAGCGCATGTCGCCGTCGAGCTCGCGGGTGCGCTCGTCGTTGCTGTTCTCTCTGGCCAGCTTGCCGAAGCCCGCGGCATCGAGGCGGTCGAGCGCCTTCGCCTGCGCCAGCACCTCTTCGGCGCGCGCCCGGTCTTCCTTCTTGAACGCGATGTGCGAGAGCCGCGTCATCGCCGGCTTCACGTAGTCCGAGACGTGCGCCTGGTACCACGCGGCGACCTGGGCGTCGGTGACGCCGCCGCTGCCCTCGTCGAGTTCCTTCTTGAGCAGCAGCTGCACCATCACCCTTCGCGCGGCTTCCACCACCTCGGGGTCGTTCTGCAGGTTGCGCTTCACCGCTTCCTGCGCGAGCAGCTCGAAGCGCACCAGCCCCTCCACGTAGTCGCGCCGCTGCTCCACCGTCTGAAAGCGCGCCCGCGCGAACGGGTTCATCTCGGAGAAGCGCGCGTTGAGCTCGGCGTCGGTGATGGTCTGCGCGCCGAACTTCGCCACCCAGGTGCCGCCGGTGACGCCGGTGGGCGGCGTGCGACGAAAATCCATCTTCGCCACGCCCGGCGAATCGCAGGCGCACAGGAAGAGGAACAGGGGCACGAAGCAGAGCCGGTTCATGGGCTCGCCTGCTACACCAAACCCGCCCGCATTTCCCCCCGCCGTTCTGGTGTTCGACGCCGCCCAGGTCAGCTCAGCTCGGCGCAGAGCGCCTCGAAGAACGGCTGCGGCGGCTGGACCCGGTTGCGGAAGCTGATGAGCGAACCGCCCAGCCGGCTCCCCGAGGGCCTGGCCTCCCCCGCGTGCAGCGCGAAGGCGAAGGCCAGCACCAAGGACCTCACCAGGGGGCGCTCGGGCATGCGTGCGGGAAACGCCTGCAGCGCCTCGACGAACTCGTCGACCTCGCAGACGCCCAGGCGCTCCTGCACCTCCACCAGCCGCGGCACCTCGTGCGGCGCTCTGCCCGCGGCCAGCGCGCAGGTCACCATCGCCCGCGCCACCAGCGAGGCCACCGTCACTTCCTCGGGGGAAAACCCCTGCCGCCTCGTCACACCCGCCACCAGGCTCACCATCTGCTGCGCCTGCGTTCCGCGCGGCTGCAGCCCCAGCAGGGTGTCGATGAGGCGCTGGGGGAGCTCCGAGCCCAGCACCGCAGGGGACGCCGGGGCGCCGAGGAGCTCGGGTTGCCTGGGGGCCGCGTAGACGCGGGCGCGGGCGGCCAGGAGCGCGCGGGTGCCGGCGCGGAAGACGATCAGGCTGCGCGCGCCGGTCGCGGCCTTGAGCTGCGCGAGGGCCGCGCCATCCATCGGGTCGGCCATCGCCACCATCAGCTGCGTGCCGCCCTTGAGCCCGAGGGGCACCGAGTCGGTGGCGCGCGCGAGCTCGGCGGGCAACAGCGCGAGCGCCTCGGGCGAGGGCATGGTCTCGGCGAGCTTCTTCTCACCCACGAAGGGGGTGTGCGTCAGCTCGGCCGCGGCGGACACGAAGGCCTCTTCATCGAGGATGCCGCCTTCGATCAGCTGCTCGGCCACCCCCTTGCCCCCCTGCGCCGCTGCTTCCTGCACCGAGGACAGCAGCGCGCGGGCCAGCTTGCCGCGCTGGACCAGCAGCTCGGCAGCGCGCAGCTCGAGCGGCGCGTCTTGCGGCAGCGGGGTGGGGGGGCTCTGCGCCGCGGCGACGGTCTGGCGCACCGCCGCGAGCATCTCCCGCGTCATCTTCAAGGTGGTGATGCGCGCCACCAGCGCTCCCGGAGGCGTGACGGTGGGCAGCCCATCGGCCGAGAGCACCGGGGTCAGGTTCAGGTCGTGCGCCCCTGGCGGCTCGCCGGCCAGGGGCGAGACCCGGCTGGCGCTCGCGCGCGCGAAGAGCCGTGCGATGTCCGCGTCGGTGGCGGCCCAGTGGTTCTGCGTCACCGCTTGATCGAGCACGTCCACCACTTCTTCCATGGTGGGGCGCGCCGAGGGATCGATCGCCAGCATGGTGACCAGCAGGGTGAGCCACGGCTCGGGCACCTGCTGCACCGCTCGCCGGGTCAGCCCCGCCCAGTCGCGCGCCGCCTGGCACAGCTGCGCCCCCGAGGGACCGCTCCACAGCGGGCGGCCCACCGCGAGCTCGAAGAGCACCAGCCCCAGGCGGAACACGTCGGTCGCCATCGTCGCGGGGCTCGTCACCTGCTCGGGCGCCAGCGCGTTGAGCTCGCTGCGCCACGGCCCCTGGTCGCCCTGGGGGGGAAGGATGGGGGCGATGCAGCCGTCGTGCAGCTGCACCTCGCCGCGGCTGGTGAGGAAGATGGTGGCGGGGCTGACGTCGCCGTGCACCAGCCGCCGCTTGTGGAGCGCCTGCAGCGCGGCCGCCACCCGCGCCACCACCGCCAGCCCCTCGTTGGGCGCGATGAAGCCGGCGGCCCGGGAAAGGGTCGACATCACCCAGCGCAGCGGCTCGGCATCGGCGCCCTCCACGACCAGCCACAGGCCTTCGCTGCAGGTCCCCACCTCGAGCACCGCCGGCCCCAGGCCCTGCATCGCGCGCAGGTTCTCCAGCAGGCGTTCCGTCGAAGGCGCGGGCGGGGTGAGGCGCTTGAGCAGCACCGGTTTGTCCGCGCTGGCCTGCTTGCCCGCCCACGTCTCGAGGTAGCCGCCGGCGGGGCTGAGGCGGCGCAGGATTCGATAGGCGCCCAAAGACGACCCTTCAGCGAGCTCAAGAAGTTGCCCTCGAAGTGTAGAGCCTCAGCCCACTTCAGGCCATGCTTTGCTGCGGTGAACGCGCCGGCCGAGGCGCCTGAACTCCAGGAGAAGAGCGCATGACGATGGCACGACGTTCAGCAGTGCTCGTGGTGGTGGCGTGGGGCCTCATGGCGTGCGGCCCGGTCGAGGTGCGCATCGACGAGACCAGGGGGGTGCCGGCCGTGAAGGGCCAGACGGAGATCTCCCTGGCCTCGTACACCTGCGGGCAGCCCATCACCGCCGGCGGCAAGACGGTGACCACCCGGGTGGTGGCCGGCGGCTGCGAGTTCACCTTCGATGACACCGTCGAGGTGCTCACCGCCAACGACTACCAGAGCATCGGCGAGCTCAAGACGGCCTCGAACCTGGTGCAGCGCATCGAGCTGACCGTGAAGAAGCTCGCCTTCGTCGACGCGGCCACCGGTACCGCGCTCGACCTCTCCACCCGCTTCACCTCGGTGGTGCTCTCCGTCAACGGCCAGCAGGTCGCCGACAAGGCCGCCCTCACCAACCTGCCCACGGTGGTCAAGCTCGAGGCCGCGGCCCTCACCGCGCTCAAGGCGAAGATCGACGCCCGGCAGCCGGCCTCGGTGGCGGTGAAGGCGGTCGCCGTGATTCCCGACAGTCCTGCCCCCCCGGAGCGGCTCAAGCTCGACTACGAGGCCCAGCCCGCCATCATCCTCGGGCCGGGCGAAGTGAAGGTGTTCTAATGGGCGCAACCCGCGCCGCGGTCAGTCCGAGAACCTCTTGGTGACCCTCTCCATCGGCTCCCGCGGCAATTCAGTCCGTACCCTCCAGCAGAACCTGCAGCGCGCTGGGTTCAGCCCGGGCGGCGTCGATGGCGCCTTCGGCACCCGCACCGAGCGCGCGGTGCGCGCCTTCCAGCAGGCCAAGGGCCTTCAGGTCGACGGCCAGGTCGGTCCGCAGACGCTGCGCGCGCTGCGCGACGGGTTCGAGCCTTCCACCCGGCCTTCGGCTCCCACCCGCCCGGTGGATCCCGTCGCGCCCCGGCCGCAAGCCGGCGCCGATCGCACCGCCACCTTCGATCGCGTGCGCGGACCGGGCACCCGTTCCCAGCAGGTGACCGGCCGCGTCACCGTCAACGGCCACACCTATGACTTCCGCAGCGGCGGGTATGGCCGCGGCAGCCTGCCTCCCGGCAGCTACACCGTCACCCCGCACCTGTGGAGCCGCAGCGATCGCAGCATGAGCGTCGACGGGGTCGGCTACAGCTTCGCGCTCAGCGACAAGTACGACCGGCGGGTGGGCGCCAACCGCAGCCTGCTGCGCATTCACCCCGACGGCGGCACGCCCGGCACCATGGGCTGCGTAGGCATCGTCGGCAACGGGGCGGTGCAGCGCCAGTTCCGCGAAGACATGCGGGAAGAGCTTCGCCGCAACGGCGGGCGCTTCACCCTGAACGTCGGCTAGGCCCCTTCGCGCTGAGCGGAGTCGAAGGGTCACCAGTGCCGCTCGATCAGGAACTCGACGCCGCGTTCCGCCAGCGCGGTTGATGGGGCGCCGGTTCGACAGCTCGAGCTTCACGCGCATCGCCTCGACCTCGGTGGCGGAGGGTGACGCTAGCGCTGCGCGTCGATCATCTTGAGCAGCGCGGCCGCGTCGTCCTTGCGGCCGAGGTGGTTGAGGCACCGCACCTGCTGCAGTCGCACGTTGCGGCGCAGGGTGGGCTCGCTGAGCGACCGGGTGACCGGCTCCGAGAGCCAGCGATCGGCCAGCTGCAGGGCGAACAGGCAATCACCCGCGTCGGCGGCCTTCGCGATGTTGCGCACGCCCGCTTCGCGTTGGCTCGAGGAGGTGATCGCCGAGCCCACCTCGCGCAGCTTGCGCTCGAGGTTCTTGAGCGAGAAGCCTCGCTCGGTGGCGGTCACGGCGCGGCGTGGCGGCACCACGGGCGGGGTGTAGCCCAGCGGTTGCGGGCGCGGCGTGTTCGGGGGCAGGCCTTCCCACTGCTCGTCGGCGGCCATCGGGGTGCGGTCGGGCTGGAGCAGCTCGGGCTCGTCCTGCACCTCTTCGGGCGGAGGCGGGCTGGTGTCGTCTTCCTCTTCTTCGTCGGACAGCCGCGCGATGGAGTTGGGCTGGCCCTCGGGCACCACCTCGGGCTGCGGCGCGTCGAGGGCGACGGCCATCGGCAAGGGCGCGGCGGGCGCGCTCGCTTCCCAGGGGAGCTCGACGAGCTGGCCGCCGCTCCAGGTGACGGCATGATTCGCGGTCACCTCGCGCGTGCCGTTAGGCGTCTTCACTTCGACCTTGCCCTCCTCGACGGCGACGAGCGTGCGGTGCTGGTCGCGGGAGACGAGGAAGCGGGTGCCGAGATCCTTCACCTCGAGGTCGCCCGCGCGCACGGTGACCACGCGATCGAGCCGGTGCGGCACCACCATGGCGAGGCTGCCCTTGTTGAGCTCGAGGGTGAGCTGCTTCTCCTCGAGGGTGGCGAGCTTCACCTCGGACGCGGCGGTGAGGCCGGCGCGCGAGCCATCGGGCAGCTTCATCCACACGCTGCCGCCGCTCTGGGTGGAGACGGTGCTGCCCTCGGCGAGCACCTGCGACTTGCTGGCGGTGGACTTCTTCGCGCTGGCCACCGTGGCGGTGAGCTTCCTGGCGGCGGGCCGGGGGTTCACCTGCGGTGCGGGCAGGGGAGAGGGCGTCAGCGCAGGCGTAGGCGTGGCGATGGGCGAGGAAGGCTCGGGCGCGTTGACCGACGCGAGCATCCACGCGCCGGCGATGACGAGCACCGTCGCGAGCGCGGCGGCGAACAAGAAGCGCGGCGTGAAGAGCGACTGCCACCACGAGGTGAAGTTGCGGGCGGCCTGGGCATCGGCGGCCTCCGCCAGCGAGGCGCCCACCCGGCGGGCCATCTGCTCGGGCATCGGCGGCGCTTCAGGCAGCACGCTCAAGACCGACTGCGCCAGCTGCACGTCTTCGAAGGACACCCGGCACTCGGCGCACTGCGTGAGGTGGGCCTTCGCGGCTTGCGCTTCGGCGGCGGTCAGCTCGGAGCGCGAGAGCGCCCACAAGGTGTCGTGTTCGAGATGACTCATGGCTCGCCCCGCTTCAATTTCACCACCACCTCGGTGAAGTCCTGGCGGGCGCGGTTGAGGCGCGAGCGCACGGTGTTCACCGGACAGTCGACCAGCTCGGCAATCTCCTCGGGCCTCATGCCCAACAGCTCGTGGTACACGAAGACTGACGCCTTCTCTTCGCTTAAGGTCGCCAGCGCCTTCTGCACCAGCACCGCGGCCTGCTTCACCTGCGCCGCGCGCTCGGGGTCGTGCCGTTCGTCGGTCGAGTGCTCCGGCACTTCGTCGGTCTGCTCTTCCTTGCGGCGGCGCTTGCCGCGCAGGTGCATCAGGCCGACGTTGACGCACACCCGGTGGAGGAAGGTGGAGACGCGGGAATCGCCCCGGTAGGTCTTCAGCGCCCGCATCAGCTGGATGTAGGACTCCTGGACCAGGTCTTCGAGGTCGGGGCTGTGGCCCACCACCCGGTACAGAACGCGCCACGCCTGTTCGCGTGTCCGCTCGTAAAGCTGTGTAAACGCAAGACCTTCCCCGTCCCGCGCAGCCAGGGCGAGCGTACGAAGAGGGTCAGCCACCGCGGCGAGGTCGTTCGGCATGTACCTGGAGGGGAAGGCGACGGCCGTCATGACACCCGTTGGTTGCCGGGGGCAAGGCCGTTGATCCACACCTTATTACTGCGGGCGCCCCGCTCGGGCGGGGAGACTGCTCACCCATGCGCCTCACCGTCCTGGCAGTGCTGGTCACCGGGCTCCTCGCGCGCGCGGACTTCGACGCCGTGGCGGCGGCCCGCTTCGCGAAGCTCGCGCTCGACTGCGTGCACAAGGAGTATCCGAACAAGCTCGCCCACGTTCTCCATGACGCGAAGGACGTGAAGCCTCCGCGCTTACTCACGCCGGCCTTCTACGGCTGTTACGACTGGCACTCCTCGGTGCACGGGCACTGGTTGCTGGCGCGGCTCGCGCGCACCTTCCCTGACGCTCCGTTCGCGGCCGCCGCGAGGAAGGCGTTGGGGCAGAGCCTCACGGCGAAGAACCTCGCGGCGGAGCTCAAGTACTTCGAGGGGCCGGGCCGGGTGAGCTTCGAGCGGCCGTATGGGCTCGCGTGGTTGCTGCAGTTGTCGGCGGAGCTGCGGGAGTGGAATGCGCCCGAGGCGCAGGCGTGGGCGAAGGCGCTCGAGCCGTTGGTGCGCGCGGCGGTGGCGCGGTTGTCGGCGTGGTTGCCGAAGCTGTCGCGGCCGATTCGGGTCGGTGAGCATGATCAGACGGCGTTCGCGTTCGGGCTCGTGTTCGACTGGGCGCGCGGTGCTCAGGACGAGGCGCTGCTTCGGCTGCTGAGCGAGCGGGTCGAGCTCTATTACGGCAAGGATCGCGAGTGCCCGATCTCGTACGAGCCGTCGGGGCAGGACTTTCTGTCTGCGTGCCTTGCCGAGGCCGACCTGATGCGGCGTCTGTTCGCGCCGGTGCAGTACGCGAAGTGGCTGCGGGCGTTTCTTCCCGGCATTCCGGAGTCGGTGACGAAGCCGTGGCTCACGCCCGAGGTGGTGACGGATCGGGCGGACCCCAAGCTCGCGCACCTCGATGGGCTCAACTTGTCGCGCGCGTGGATGTTGGAGGGGATCGTGGCTGGGCTGCCGGCGGAGGATCCCCGCGTCGGTGCGCTGGGCGCCGCGGCGCTCGCGCATCGGGTGGCCGGGCTCGAGTCAGTGACCGGCGAGCACTACGAGGGCGGGCATTGGCTCGGCAGCTTCGCGGTGTACCTCGTCACCTCGCGCGGGAAGTGAGCCTCTAGCGGACGCTGCTGAACCAGAGTTCCTGCAGGGGCGGGGGAACGATCAGCTTCCATTTCGAGATGATGGCGTCGCGTTTCGTTCGCTGCTTGCGCGCGAAGTAGGTCGGCACCTGCACGCCGTGCTGGTGCAGCTTCCCGATCTCCTCGTTCATGAGTTCGAAGCGCGCGCAGGTCAGGAAGAACGCGAGGCGCGACACGGCCAGTCGATTGCGGAGCTTGATCGCGTAGTCGATCAGTTGGCTCGCCTTGACCGTCTTGACCGAGTCCTTGAACACCTCGAGCAACTCCAACGGCTCCGGCGCGCGCTCGAGCAAGGCGACGCAGTCGACCAGGGTCGCGACCACACTCGTCACGCGCACCTTCTCGCCCTCGCGCAGATGTTCTTCGGTGTTCCTATGCGAGGGCAGCTCCTTCACGCGGATCGGGCGATAGATGACCTCGTTGAAGGTGGTGATCGAGGTCCGCTCCGTCGTCATGAAGCTGATCTGATGGCCCAGTCCCGTCAGCTTGTGGAACGACAGCGCGCCGTCGTGCGAGATGACGACCGGGTCGGTCAGCTTCGAGGCGATGAGCCAGGGATCGATGAAGTCTTTCGGGTGCGCGTAGAGGCCGCGTCGGATGCGAAGGATGCGTTCCTTCTTCACGTGGTAGTCGAGGGTGTCGACCGCTCGCTTCGGCTTCCGGCCCATGCGCCGGTACGCGGCCTTCAGCTCGTCGAGCGTGAAGACCGGGTGCCGGGCGATGAAATCGATCGGAGCGAGTTCTCCATCCTCTTCGAGGCGCGGGAATTTTCGGGTCACTTGCCAAGGATACACGAACACCTCAAATAGTTGTCCTTTTCCTGCACCTTCGACAACGATCCAGAAAAGGCGCGCGGCTGGGACGCTCACTGGCCCGAAGCCACGCTGAGCATCGCGACCGGGCCTCGCGCCGAGGGGCCAGCCCGCGCCGTGCTCGCCGTCTGGTCAACAACCCCACCGCGCTCTTCAAGGCGACTCCCGGCGAATTCCTCCCGCGGATTGCCTTGGCCCGTCATCATGGGCCCGTGCCGCGTTGCCTTCAGCTCGCCGTGCTGGCGCTGTGCGCCTGCTCCCGGCCTCCCCAGCCGGTGCGCGATCCCTCGCAACCCGATCTCCAGCTCGAGCAGGTGGCGATTCGATCCTGGTCAGCGAATCAGCTGCAGGTGGTGACCACGGCCCGCCGGCTCGACTTCTTCCGTGAGGTGGGAACTCCGGGCGACGTGATCGCGTACGACGCGGGCGTGTTGCTGGTCACCGACGGCACCGAGGTGCGTGCTCCGCTGGTGACGGGAAACCTGTTCTCGGGGCAATTCGTGGGGACGGGCGGGGTGCAGCTCTCGGGCGCGGGTGGATTGCGCGGGCAGACGCCGGTGCTCGCGTTCGATCGCAACGCCGGCCTGGCCTCGTCGGATGCAGGCGTGGTGCTGACGCAGCCGGGTTTCGAGCTCGAGGCGAGCGGGTTCTCGTTCGACCTGGCGGAGCAGCACGCGACCTTCGAGCAGGCGAAGACGAAGCTCGGTCGCTAGCGTCGCTCGGAGCCCCACCCCGGCGACGCGGCAGGTGCAAAGCGGCCCGAACAGAGGCCCTGAATGGTTTTCCGGCCTGCTGACGGTTGGCGGCTACACTTCGCCTCCGCGTGAGTGACGAGAAGACGAGGCCGAGCGACCCGGGAACCAGCGAGCTGTCGAGGCGGGTCGGCCTGGTGCACCTCGAGCCTGCCGCCGCCATGGCGCGGCTCGACGAGGTCGCCCACGAAGAGCCCCTGGAGGTGCAGATCGACGGCGCGTCCTTCGCGGTGGTGATGCGCACGCCTGGCCACGACGAGGAGCTGGGCACCGGCTTTCTCCTCACCGAGGGCGTCATCGGTTCCCTCGCCGACGTCGAGTCGATGCAGCACTGCACCGTGGTCCCCGTTCCCGAGGCGGAGGACAACGTGCTGCAGGTGCGCCTGAAGAAGCCCATCGATCTCTCGCGCTTCCGCAGGAACCTCTTCGCCAGCTCGAGCTGCGGCGTGTGCGGCAAGGCGACGCTGGAGAACGCGCTGCGCACCTCGGGGGCGCTGCAGAGCACGCTGAAGGTTCCCCGCGCGATGATCGCCTCGTTGCCCGCGGTGCTGCGCGCCTCGCAGCCGGCCTTCGCCAGCACGGGCGGGCTGCACGCGGCGGCGCTCTTCTCCGTGGCGGGCCAGGCGCTCGTCGTGCGCGAAGACGTCGGGCGTCACAACGCGGTCGACAAGGTGGTGGGTCACGCGCTGCGCGAGGGCTTGCCGCTGGTCGACTGCGTGTTGATGGTCTCGGGCAGGCTCAGCTTCGAGCTGGTGCAGAAGGCGGTGGCCGCGCGCGTGCCGGTGCTCGCGGGAATCTCGGCGCCCACCTCGCTGGCGGTGCGCATGGCCGAGGCGCTGGGCGTGACGTTGGTGGGCTTCGTTCGCGAGGGCAGCATGAACGTGTATTCGCACGCGGCGCGCATCACCTGATGCTCCCTCTCCCCGCGAAGGGAGAGGGTTGGGGAGAGGGCCAACCATGAAGTGTCCAGCCTGCGAGCTCGACCCCTCGAAGCTTGTCCTGCGTCGCGACGGCTTCCTCCTCCACGCGATCGCGCAGCCGACGCCCGTGAAGGGCTGGCTGGTGCTCACCAGCGAGCGTCACGCGCGCGCCTGGTACGACCTCACGCCCGAAGAATCGGCGGCGCTCGGGCCCTTCGCGCGCGAGGTGATGCGCGCCCAGCTGAGCGCGCTGCACGCCGAGCACGTCTACGCCTTCGCCATCGGAGACGTGCTGCAGCACTTCCACCTGCACCTGGTGCCGCGCTTCGCGGAGACGCCTGCCCACCACCGCGGCCGCGCCGCCTTCGACGCGCCTGCTTCCGAAGCGGCGCCGCAGGCCGAGGTGGACGCCGCCGTGCGGTCAGTGATGGCCGCGCTCGGCTGAGTCAGCCTTCGTATTCCCGCCGCACCTCGTCGAGCCGCCGCTGCA
>VFKJ01000085.1 GCA_009885595.1 Myxococcales bacterium
ACGGGCGGTGGAAGCGGCACCACGGGAGGTGGCGGGGGCACGAGCACGGGCGGAGGCACGGGTGGCGGAACCACCGGTGGCGGTACCGGTGGCGGTACGGGCGGCGCCAACGGCATCGACGCAGGAACCGTTACCCTTGACGCGGGCCCAGCGATCGAAACGTGGGCCGATGTCGACTGGACGCCCTCAGGCGACGTCACCGCCGCGGTCTGGGTCGACGAGCGCCGCGATCTGAGCTTCTCCAGCCCCCGCCGCCGGGGCGCGGATCTCTGGGTGAACGCCTACCGCCCCGACGCCGGGCTGGTGTCGCCCTACGGCCAGATCATCTGCCCTGCCTCCTCGAAGGAGACCTTCTCGCTTCCGCGCGTCGCCGCCGCGCCCAGCGGGGTGGTGATCGTCGCCTGGAGAGTGGCCACCGCGGGAATGTCCGGTCACTCCGTTCGGGTGGCCACCCTCAGCGCCAGCGGCGCCAGCTCGTGCTCCGACGCGTGGGTGCCCAACGACGGCACCCCGATCACCAGCTTGAGGCTGCGGCACTCAGCCGGAGAGTTTCTGCTCGCGTGGACCACGCCGACCGCGGTGCGCGCTCAGTACGTGCGGACGCCGATCATCCTGCCTTTCCTCCTCGCTGAGGCGGTCGACCCCATCGTCACCCTGGCCGCCACCGAGAGCGGCTTCCTCGCCGCCTGGGATCAGCTGGGGACCTTCTGGAGCGTCGATGTTCCTACCTTCGCCAGTGGCGCTCTCCCGGGGGCGAAGGTGAGCTCGTTCGCCAACACGGTGCGGGTGACGCAGGCCACCGCCGCCGGGCCGGGGCCCAGGGCGGCCTTCCTCGGAGGCGGCTTTCCGCGGAGCGTCTTCGTCGGGCCTACCGTCTCCAGCACGATGGTCGACGGCCCCATGCAGGGGCCCGCAGCAGGCGAACACCCGCTCGTCGCCGCGCCCATGGGAAACATGCGCACCTTCGTCGCCCATGAGTCGTCGACGCCCGGGCGCTTCCAGGTGACCGCGTTCGGGGAAGGGACCCACGCCACGCCTTTGTTGCCTGAGGGGCTCCAGCCGCAGGCGATGGTGACCGACGGCCGCCGCGGGCTCCTCCTGCTCGGAGGCCGCTCGCCCACGCTCGCGGTGGTGCAGGTCGTGCCCCAACCCCTCGGGCCACCTCTGCTGGTGAGCGCCGTGGCCACCCAGTCGCTGCCGGACCAGCTCGGCAACAGCCTGGTGGGCACGGCCTCGGGCGGGTGGCTGGTGGGGTGGAATCAGGGCACCGACTACCTCACCGTGCCCTTCGCTGCCGACGGCACCCCGGGCAATCCCGTCAGTCGGGCGCGTGCCGGGTTCACCTCGCTGACGCAGAAAGGCGACGGCCCCGCGCTCGCGGTCAGCGTCGTCGGAAACCAGGCAACCAACGTCTATCCGTACTCGGTGGACACCGGTCAGGACACGGTGCCCTTGTTGAGCGCCGTGGGTGAGCATCGCCTGACGCTGGTCGGCTACCAGATCGCCGCGGTGTGGAGCGCGGGCGGCGACGCCCTCAGCTTCGGCCGCGGCACCGCGGAGCGATTCTCCCTGGGCGGCCGGCTGGGCCGCTGCGGCGTGGTGGTGAACAACTCGTTGTTCATCCCGATGATTGAGAACGTCGGCGACCTGCGGGTGGTCGAGCTGAAGGACGAGCTCGGCTCGGCTCCGCTGGTGCACCCGCTCGGGCCCACGCCACGGGGCGCCGCGCTGCCCTGCCTGGTGGCGCGCGACAAGGACTTCCTCGTGGTGGCGCACGACTCGGTGGGTGGCCTGTTCCTGGCGCAGAGCTCGCTCGACGAGGTGCGCGGCGATCGGGCGGCGCGAGTCGTTCCGATGCTCGCCACCAACAACCGCGCGGTCGGCCTTCCGGTGGCCGCGCCCACGCCGCGCGGCTGGCAGGTGGCGTGGGAATCACTCGACGCCACCACCAGCGTCATCGCCGGCCTGACGCTCGCCGCCGATGGCACGGTGCTCACGCCCCCCGACGGGCTGGTCATCGGCCTCGACGAGCGCAGCCCGTCGCTGTCGCCTTCACCTTCGGGGCTGGTGGCGCTGAGCTGGGAGCACTTCGTGGATCGAACTGGAAACGTCGAGGTGAAGACGAGGTTCCTCCCCCAGGACGGCCTCGAGCCCGACGGCGGCGTCACCCTGCCTGATGGCGGCGTCACCCTGCCTGATGGGGGCCTGCAGGTGCAGCCGATCGTCTACAGCTCCTGCGGGTGCCAGGCGGGCGCCTTGCCCTCGCTGCTGGGGCTCGCCCTGCTGCTGTTCTCGAGGCGACGTGCACGCCCTCGAAGCTGAGCTGCGCCCGCTCGCGCCGTACCTGTGTCCCGAGTTGAAGCTGTGGCTCCTCCCGCCCGACGCCAAAAGCTGGCACGCCGGCGATCCGCTCGCGCTCGAGATGCCGTACTGGGCCTTCGCGTGGCCGGGCGGGCAGGTGCTCGCGCGGTACCTGCTCGATCGCCCCGAGCTGGTTCGCGGCAGGCGCGTGCTCGACTTCGGGAGCGGCTGCGCCCTCGAAGGCCTCGCGGCGGCGAAGCAGGGCGCGCAGGTACGCTGCGCCGATCTCGACCCCCTCGCCGGCGTCTTCGCGCTGCGTAACGCGGCGCTCAATGAGGTGCGGCTCGAGGTGACGACGGAGGACCTCCTCGACACCACGCCTGACGTCGAGGTCATCCTCGCGGGTGATGCGTGTTATTCGCCCGAGCTCGCCGCGCGCTTGCTGCCCTGGCTGGGGCTGCAGCGGCGTCGCGGCGTGGAGGTGCTCGTCGGAGATCCGCTCCGAGTGCCCGGCGCGCTCGAAGGGGCCGAGCGGCTCGCGCGCTACGACGCGTCCTTCGACGGAGATCCGCGCGGACTCACGCTCTGGCCCACCTGGGTGCTGAGGCTGCCTTAGAGGCCGCCGTCGGTGAGGGACTGCAGCGAGGGCTCGATGCCCGCGGGTTCGCCCACCAGGTTCCGGCTGAGGAAGTCCCGGGTCGCCGGTGGTGACCGCGCCGCGCGGGCCGCCAGCTCGGGGTCGCAGGGACGCTGCGCCAGCAGCCAGTCGACGTCCTGCTGCGTCCCTGGCACCAGCTGGCGCAGCGCGGCCGCGGCGCCGATGGCCTCGGTGAGGGCCCCGCAGCGCAGGGGAATGCACTTGAGCGCCTTCTCCCGCACCGCCCGGGGAACGCCCGGGTACAGGAAGTACATGCCGGCGAAGGTGGAGTGACGCAGGCGCCAGGTCTCGTCGCTCGTGGGCAGCCCCTCGGGCAAGGGTTGGCCCACGTCCTCCCAGACCTTGCGCTCGATGTTGGACAGGGCGCCTGCGACCAGCTCGCCGAGCACCGTGCCGGAGGACCGGATGAGGCCGGCCAGGTGGCGCGTCTCGACGCTGGCCTGCGCGAGCTTGCCTTCACGGGCCCCCTTGATCAGCCGCAGCTTCGTCCAGCTCATCAGCGTCACGTAGTTGGGCAGCAGCTCCTCGTAGAAGGTGGCGGCCTGCGCGTCGCGCATGGGCCCGGCGCCCAGCAGCGACCAGTAATCGAACTGGAGCAGCTCCGTCATCCAGTCGAAGTCGAGCCCCGCGTAGAGCTCCGGTCCGGCTTGACGCCAGGCGCCCATCGGGTTGTTCATGCGTTGGGTGATCGAGTCAGGCAGGTGCAGCAGCCCGACTTTTCCGCCTTCCCAGTCGGAGCGCCCCGCCATGAAGAGCGCCGCGTCGCGCGTGCGCGGTGGGTCGGAGAGCTCCTTGCGGCCCACGAGGTCCTTCGTTTCGGCGCAGTAGCGATCGACGTGCTTCTCGGCCGCGACCGCGTTGTCGGCCAGCCACTGCAGCACCGCCTGCTTTCCCACCGTGGCGAAGAACTCCTCGAGCGAGCCGCCATCGACGACGCCGCCGTCGAAGCCATTCGCGATGGGGGCGCGGAACATTCCGTTCTCCTCGCCCAGCTCGGTTTGCGCGGCCGCCGGCGCGCGGGGCGCGACGGGCGGTGGGGGAGTGGAAGTCGCGCTCACCGCTCCCGGCGAGCCCCGGTTCGTCGCCTCCTCAGTGGGCGAGGTGCCACCGCACGTCGTCAGCCAGACCGCGGCCGCCACACAAGCCACCCCGATGGCTCCGGCGACCGCGCGGGTTCGCGTCACGGCGTCTGGTCCGCGCAGTCCGTCGGATAGAGCACGTGGGTGAAGCCGGCGTCGGTGCCGGGCACCGTGCCCGCGTTGTTGAAGCACGCCGTGAGGTTGATGCCCCCGTCAGTGCAGCTGGCGTGCGTATAGGTGTCCCAGACGCCCACGATGCCGTTGGGAAAGCTGAAGGTGCCGCCGTCGAGCACCACGTAGCGCGCGTCACAGTGTGAGACGCCGCCGTCTTCCAGGGTTGCGCCCTCGAAGACGCGGAAGTTGTTCACCAGCACGCCGTTGGACAGCTGGAAGCCGAAGTAGCGGGTGTCGTTCACGAAGGCGGAGTTGCGGTGCATCGCTTCGGGGTTCGGGTTGGTGAGCGTGAGCGGGCCCGCGATCTTCACCCGCGCGCCGACGTGCGCCGGCTCAGCGCGGATCGCGCCGCCGCCGCCGAAGCTGCTGGGCACGTTCACCACCGGCAGCGGCACCATCACGCCGATCTTCGTCACCACGAAGGGCTCGCAGGGCGGCGAGGACGTCAGCTCGCAGACGTAACCGATCGGCTTGCTGGGGATGAAGTCGAACTCCGACTTCACCATCGTCCGGTAGCCTTCCTGCTGCACGAACATCGACTCGAAGCCGATGATGCCGCTGAGGTTGAGCACGTCGCCGACCTGCGGGAGGTAGTCGGGGTCGCGGTCGCAGCGGAACTTCTCCGCCCACACTCCGATCTGCGGGTTGTTGGGATCGGCGACCCAGAAGCTGGCGTTGACGCCCCGGGTCGACGTCCCCGCGCAGAAGGTGGACGCGTTCGAGGCCCGCGCGAAGCTGACCGCGGTCACCACCACGCCCTGCAGGTTCACCTTCGCGGGGAACACCGAGGCCTTCGCCGCCGCGATGGTGGTGGCGATCACACCGCCGCCTCCTCCCCCGGTGCCACCGCCCGTGACACCTCCGCCGGTGCCGCCACCCGTGACGGCGCCGCCGCCCGTGCCGCCGCCGGTCACGCCTCCGCCGGTGCCCCCGCCCGTGACGCCACCGCCGGTGCCTCCGCCCGTCACG
>VFKJ01000326.1 GCA_009885595.1 Myxococcales bacterium
AGGGCCGAGGCGCGGGTGATCAACTCCTGCGGGTCGGAGATGTCCGCGGGGGTGATGGTGTTCGTCACCTCGCCGGCCGAGTAGCCGAGCATGCGCTCGGCGCCGACGTTGAAGATCTGAATCACGCCCTGCGCGTCGGTGGCGATGCTGGAGAAGTTGGCGGAATCGAAGATCGCCTGCTGCAGCGCGCCGGTGTCGAGCACGGCCTTGGCTCGGCGGTGGGTCGGCTGTGAGGGGAGAGCTCGGGGCATGGACGCCTTGGTGGGAAGTCGCGAGCGTCGCGAGGCGGGTGCCCCGCTTATACGCTCATTCGCGCGCGGCCCGGGGCACCACCTGCCGGCCGCTTCGAGTTCCTTCGAATTGAAGGTGCGCCCTCGGTCATCTTGATGGAGCTGCCCGGCTCAAGCGGCGGGCATCATTGCCGACGAGCGGTGGCGTCGATCCTGCTTCTCCTGGGAACGGCGCGAACCTTTTTCGCGCGGCACCGGGAGACCCCCTTGAACTGGGACCAAGCGCAGTACGAAGCCAGGAAGTTCCGGGCGGTGCTCGAGAAGACCTGGCCCACGCTGACCGACGAGGACCTGCAGTCCCTCGAGCGCCACAAGGACGTGGTCCTCTTCCGGCTGCAGCGGCGGGTGGGCGGAGAGCTGCGCGATCTCGAGGAGCAGTTCGACGCGCTGATGCCGGCGGAGCGCGACCGCGGCAACTTCGGCGTCATCTTCATGCGGCCGCTGTGGGCTTCGGAATGACGACCCGGCTTCATCACCTCGAAAGACAACCAATGATTGAAACCATCGCCGTGGTGTTGCTGATCCTCTGGGGCCTCGGGCTCGTGAGCTCGTTCTCGATGGGCGGGTTCATCCACATCCTCCTGGTCGCCGCGATCGTGCTGGTGCTGGTGCGCGTGATCCAGGGGCGCAAGGTGATCGGCTAGGAGGCTGACTCCGGGCCACCCTTCCGCTTGCCGATGAGCCCGTAGCTCTTGAGCTTGCGGTACAGGGTGGCCGAGCCGATCTTCAGCTGCTCGGCGGTGTGGGTCTGGTTGCCGGCGTTGAGGGCCAGCGCCGCCACGATGTAGTCCTTCTCCACCTCGTCCAGCGAGCGCACCGTGCCGGTGGACGCCACCGGCATGGGGAAGGCCTGGCGGACCTCCTCAGGGAGATCTTCCAGCTCGACGCGGGTGCCGCGGGCGAGCGCCACCGCGCGCTCCATCGCGTTCTCGAGCTCGCGCACGTTGCCCGGCCACTCGTAGCGCAGCAGCTGATCGCTGGCGTCGGGGGCCAGCCCGCTGATCTTCCGCTTCATGCGCAGGGCCGCGTCGGCCAGCAGCACCCGGGCCAGCGGCAGCACGTCGTCACGGCGCTCGCGCAGCGAAGGCACGCGCAGGTCGACCACCTTGAGGCGGTAATAGAGATCCTGCCGGAAGGTGCCGCCGGTGACGGCCTGGGCGAGATCGCGGTTGGTGGCGGCGAGCACGCGCACGTCGAAGCGTCGGCTCTTGTTCTCACCCACGCGCCGAATTTCCCGCTCCTGCAGGGCGCGCAGCAGCTTCACCTGCATGCCCGGGGAGACCTCGCCGATCTCGTCGAGCAGCAGGGTGCCGCTGTGGGCCGCCTCGAAGAGCCCCGGCCGATCCTGGGTGGCGCCGGTGAAGGCCCCCCGGGCGTGCCCGAACAGCTCGCTCTCGAGCAACGTCTCGGTGATGGCGCCGCAGTTGACCGCGATGAACGGGCCCGAGGCGCGCGTCGATTGCTCGTGCACCAGCCGGGCGATGCGCTCTTTGCCCGAGCCGCTCTCGCCGGTGATCAGCACGGTGCTGTCGACCTTCGCCACCCGGCGGGCGAGATCGACCACCTTTCGCATCGAGTTGCTGCGGCTGACGAGGCCCAGCGGCTCTTCCACCTCGGGCACCACCTTCACCCCCAGCGCCCGGCGGTGATCGCGCAGCTTGCGCTCGGCCGCCTTGAGGGTCTCGGTGACGCGGTGAAGCGAGACGTCGAGGGACGCGGCCAGCCGATTCGCCTCGAAGAAGCCGAGCTCGGCCGCGCGCTCTTCGCCCCACTCGGCCCTGGTGCGCGCGACCAGGTGACAAGAGGCGTCGCCCTTGCCGAGGCAGCGGTCCTCCAGCACGTAGAGCTCTTTGCCGGTGATCCTTCCCAGGTAGCCGCTCTTGAGCCCACACAGCGTCCAGCACACCGGCGCCTCGGACCGCCCGAAGTGCAGCAGGTGCTGCTCCGCTTCGTACGACGAGACCAGGGTGAGCCCGGCGGCGGAGAGCGCGTTGGGGCTGTCGGGTTCCTGGTGGCACAGGCCTTCCAGCGCCTGAATGCGCGCCCCCGCCTGGATCCAGTCGGCCTCGTCATCCCAGCTGAACTGCGCCTTCATGGTCTCGGCCATGCGCCAGCCCTGGGCGAAGCCGAACTGCGTGAGCACGGCGCGCGCGGCGGTCAGCCCGAAGTTCTCCACCAGATACTTGCGCAGCAGCCCCAGGGCCACCGCGTCGATCAGCACCGCCCGTTGTCCCCCAAAATGGATGAGGCCGGTCTCAGGGCTCAGTTCCAGCAGCTCTTGGTGGTCCAGATCTTCGATCCGCATGCGGCCTTCCGTGGTCCGAATTGAAGGAAGGAGGTACTTCATATTGAAAGAACTTGCGAAGCCAGACTACATGTCATCATCGCAAGGTATCGCAATCATTGAGCTCGTTCGTTGGCCCCGTCGGTGCTCATCGAGTGGGCATGAACCCAAGAGTCCTCATTGGAAGTGTCGTGTTTTGGTCCTTGGCCCTCGCATGCGGCCCGGTGACCCCGGGCGCTGACGGAGGGACGGGCGGCGGCGGCATGGCCACCGCCCCGACCATCCTCTCCAGCGTCCCCATGCCCAACGCGCTCAACGTGGGCCTGAACGCCAACGCGCAGGTCACCTTCAGCGAGCGGATGAACGGCACCACCCTCACCCCCGCGACCTTCACCCTCACCAGCGGGACGCCGGCGGTCGCGGTCGCGGGCACGGTGCTCTATTCGAACTCACGCGCCACCTTCCGGCCCAACGCCGCGTTGGCGCCGAACACCCGCTACACGGCCACCGTCACCACCGGCGCGCAGAGCGCGGTCGGCGTGGCGCTGGCGACCCACTTCGTCTTCGCGTTCACCACGGGCACGGTGGCCCTCGCGCCTCTCCCGGTGAACCTCGGCACCGCGGAGAACTTCGTGGTGCTGGCGAAGACCGGCATCTCGACCGTGCCCGCCTCGGTGATCACCGGCAACGTGGGGCTGAGCCCGGCGGCCGCGACCTTCATCACCGGCTTCTCGCTCAGCGCTGACGCCACCAACGTGTTCTCGTCCTCGCCCCAGGTCACCGGGCAGATCTTCGCGGCGGACTACGCGGTGCCCACGCCGACCAACATGACCACGGCCATCAGCGACATGGAGCTCGCCTTCACCGACGCCGCCGGCCGCCCCGCGGCGGTCACCGAGCTGGGCGCAGGCAACATCGGCGGCATGACGCTCACCGGCGGCGTGTACAACTGGGGCACGGGCCTGCTCATCCCCAGCAACCTCACGCTCAATGGCAGCGCCACCGACGTGTGGATCCTCCAGATCGCCCAGGACCTCACCATCAGCAACGGCGTGCAGATCTCGCTGACGGGCGGGGCGCTGGCGAAGAACGTCTTCTGGCAGGTCTCCGGGGCGATCTCGGTGGGCACCACCGCGCACGCCGAGGGCGTGATGCTCTCGCAGACCGCCATCACCCTGAGCACCGGGGCGTCGATCAACGGGCGCCTGCTGGCCCAGAGCGCGATCAACCTCGACACCAGCACCGTCGTTCAGCCCGCGCCGTAAGATCAAAGCACTCACGCCATGCCCACCTCGAGAGCCATCGTGAAGAAGGTGCTCCGCGGGTTGGGCGTGGTCGTGCTGCTGGTCGCCGTTCTCTACTGGGGCGGCGTCAACGCGCTGCTCGCGTCACCCTGGGCCGAGCCCTTGATGAACCTGCGGCCCGAGCTGGCGCAGCTTCACTTCTCGAGGGCGTGGACGCTGGTGCCCGGGAAGTTCGAGGTGCGCGACTTCCAGCTCTCGATTCAGGACCGGCTGGTGCAGATCGAGATCACCGCAGATCGGGTGCACGGCAACCTGCACCCGTGGACGCTGATGAAGGGCCGCTTCTTCGCCACCCAGGTGGAAGCGGACGGGGTCACCATGCGCATCCGCCCGCGCATGACCAAGGGCCACCCGCTGGAGAAGTACCTCGCCGAGCTGCCGCCCATCGCCGGCTTCGAGACCGCGGTGCGCGACGTGTCGTCGAACGAAGTGCAGCAGAAGGACATTCGCATTCTCACGCTCGAGTTCGCCGACCTGAAGGTGAAGCACCTGCGCGAGCTGTGGATCGATCGCATGCGCTACACCGGCGACGCCGACGTCACCGGTGGCATGCTGTACGAGCCGTTCCTGCGGCTGCGCATCGACGACGGGCACTTCGTCGACCAGAACTCGAAGCTGGTGGCGGTCGCGCCCAACGAGGTGGCCATTCAGAACGTCGACGCCCGCGTCACCCTGGCCGAGATGTCCCTGAGCGCGCTCGACTTCGCCTCGCTCAAAGGGCTGGTCGCCGACGTCAAGCTGTCCGCCACCGCCGACGCCACCTTCCTCAACAGCTACCTCACCAACGTCAGCGGCCTCTCCACCTTGAGCGTCAGTGGGGCCCCGGGGCAGCTGGAGGTGGCGGTGGTGGTCGATCACGGCCTGCTCGCCGACGGCGCGACCCTCTCGTATCGCTCCAAGCGGGTGGCGGTGCGCCTGCCGCTGGTCGAGGTCTCGGGCGCGGCGGCGGTCGACGGCACCACCGAGGACGGGCGCCTGGCGCTCGCGGTGAACATCTCCCGCGCCGCGGTGGTGCAGCGCGACGGCGAGCGGTTGGTCGACGCCGGGAACTTTCGCCTGCGGGCCAAGAGCTCGGCCGACCTCACCCTGCTGGCCGACGTCGACGCCACCCTCACCTTGAAGGGCGGGCACGTGCGGCGCCTCACCTCGCTCAACCAGTTCATTCCCGAGGGGGCGGGCCTGCACCTGCTCACCGGCAGCGGGCTGATGGACGCCCACCTGCAGCTCGACTCGGTGCCTCCGCGGGCCTCTGGCGGCCTCGAGCTGACCGCCAGCGACGTCACCTTGAAGAACCGCAGCGCCACCGTCACCGGCAAGCTGGTGGTGCACGGCGAGCTGCACTCACTCAACCTCGCCAGCGGCGCCATGGACCTCTCCGGCAGCACCCTCTCGCTCGAGGGCGCCACGCTGAAGGCCGGCAAGCGCAGCTGGCCGCACCTGTGGCTGCGCGCGGTGGCCGACCCCTGCCTGCTCACCCCCAACGGCAAGCTGATGTGGTCGGCCAGGCTGGCGCTGGGCGCCTCGAACCTCGCGCCGCTGCTGGCGATCGTCTCGGCCAACGCGCCGCTGCCGGCGGGCCTGGGGCTCTTCGCCGACTCCGCCAACGTGAAGGTCGAGGCGACCCTGATGGTGCGTGAGGACAGCGTCGAGCTGCCGCGGGTGGTGCTCACCTCTCAGAACGTCCGCCTCGAGGGCGCGCTGGTGCTGCGCGAGGTGTCCCAAGAAGACCCACGGCTCGAGCCCTGGGGCAGCGTGCTCGCTCACGCCGGGGTGTTCAGCGCGGGCGTGGAGTTCGACGGCCCCCGGGTGTCGGTGGTGTTGGGCGATCTCCAGCGCTGGTCCGAGCGCCGCAAGCTGACGCCGACCTCTGGGCTCGAGCGCTGAAGCACGCGCTCTTTGACGCGGCGAGGGCGCTCCCCACGGATTGCGCGGCCGGCGAGGCGGCTATCGCGCGAGTCTCCGTCACTCAGTGGCTCAGGCGATGAGCGGGCGGCGGCGCTTTTCTGGGATGTTGTCGAAGCTGCGGAATATGCCGAGTATCCTTGGGTGAGCCGTATCTGTGAC